>NZ_JBSIPX010000008.1:0-203744 GCF_053668055.1 Massilia sp. SYSU DXS3249
CTGGGGCTGGTGCCGGTCCAGTGGGAATCGGGATCGTCGGTGCATGGACGCCCGCGCATGTCAAAGGCAGGGCCTGCGCACTTGCGCAAACTGCTCTACATGCCAGCGGTAACGGCACGACAGTGCAACCCACACATCAAGGCCCTTGGCGAGCGCCTGCTCGCCAAGGGAAAACCCATGATGGCCGTGATCGGCGCCTGCATGCGCAAACTGGCGCACCTGTGCTTCGGCGTGATCCATACGGGGAAACCTTATGACCCGACTTTCGCCATGTAAGGCTTGACGAGGAAGACGGTATCTACATTAACGATTCGCAGACGCCCATGGATCCATCGAGCTATTGCCAGCGCTTTGGTTCGTCCCTGAACGAGGGAGGTCGACGCACGTCCGCGCATCGCGTTGCCATGCAACGCTTCCTGTCCCCGATTTGCGCAGTGGCTGCACGCGCCGTGCGCCTGCGCGCGCGAGACCTCGCCTGGCTCTCCCGGGCTCGGTGAGGAAACCCCGGCCGGCCCCGCGCCACCCCTCCTCCCGAGCCACCTCCACCGTATCGACCTTGCCCTGCCGCTGGCAGGCGCATTTTCTTTCTTTCGGCTGCAGCATGCAGCCACACTATTGGAGTCAAACATGAGACCACCTATCGTCGTATCCTCGCTCGACATGGAGCGTCTGGAAGCCCTGCTCGATTCGCTGCCCGCCGCCCAGGCCGGCACACGCGACAACCTGATGGAGGAACTGGCGCGGGCCGACCTGGTCGAGCCGGAGGACATGCCGGCCGATGTCGTGACGATGAATTCGCGCGTACGCTTCGTGCTGGACCATGCGAGCGAGGAGTTCGACATGTCGCTGGCCTACCCGAAGGATGTCGATGGCGCGCCCGACAAGCTGTCGGTGCTCACGCCCGTGGGCAATGCGCTGCTGGGACTGAAGGTGGGCGAGACCATCGCCTGGACCCGTCCCGACGGCGGACGTTTCGAAGTAACGGTGCGCGACATCGTCTACCAGCCGGAGCGTGCCGGCGACCTGCATCGCTGACGCCTGGCGCCCCCGCTAGCGGCAGACCCCGCGCAGCTTCGCGACCGCCACGAAGGGCAGGGCAATCCAGCCGCTGAGGAAGAAAGTCGGCTGGTTGCGCAGGCCGTCGGCATGCAGGCAGACCGGCAGCCTGGCGCGGGCGAAGTCCTGCGAGAACTCCTGGTAGGGCGCGGCGCCGAGGGTGTCGGCTGCGCGGCGGCGCGGGTTCGGATCCTGTTCGGCAGGCAGGTCTGCGATGGCGGCGCGGATGGCGTCGCGGTCGAGCCGTGCGCGCAGCGGCAGGGCGGCCGTGGGCACTTCGTCGAGGGCGGCAGGCCGTGGCGCGGCTGGAGGCTCGGGTGCCGGTTCGGCGCGGGTTGCCCCCAGGGCAAGGCAGAGCATGCAGGCAACGAGTGGGCGCATAGTCGGCAGCAAATAAGTTTGCAGAAAAAGGAAGGGGCAAGCGTTGTTGCCAAATGTACACGACAATTGGTTAAATTTGTCATGCTGTACATTTAGTTACATATGGCTGTGTACAATCGGATTTTTCAGCCACCTCGCTGCGCGCCCATGAAACGATTGCTCCTTGCCTGTTGCATGCTGCTCTGTTCGCTTGCGGCGCATGCCGATCCCGCGCTCAAGCGGCAGGTGAACGCCTTCGTCGACCGCTGGCACTCCGACGCGGCGAACTCGCGGGCGGTGTACTTCGACAAGATCGCCAAGGATGGCGTCTACATCGGCACCGACAAGACCGAGCGCTGGCGCCGCAACGAATTCAAGGCCTGGGCGAAACCGCATTTCAAGCGCAAGTCGGCCTGGGCCTTCAAGCCGATCAAGCGCCACATCGCGTATTCCGAAGACAAGAACATCATCTGGTTCGACGAACTGCTCGACACGAAGATGGGCATTTGCCAGGCCAGCGGTGTGCTGCGCCGCAAGGGCAAGACCTTCGAGATCGTCCATTACCAGCTGTCGATGGCGGTACCGAACGAGGTCGGCAAACAGGTGACGCGCCTGATCAAGGATTACGAAGCGAAGGATGGCTGGAAGGGAACGTCCATGAAAGGGGCGCGCTGAGCTTCACGGCAGCCGCCGTCCGTTCGCCGCCGGATGCCCAGGTGCCGGCACGGTCATGTGGGCCTGGCCTGTGGTATCGTGTTGCCCCTCGAATTCATCCGCACAGAACGTGAGCAAGCCTTACATCGGACGCTTTGCACCATCGCCAACCGGACCCCTGCATGCGGGTTCGCTGGTGGCCGCGGTCGCCAGTTACCTCGACGCGCGCGCGCATCGCGGCGAGTGGCTGGTGCGTATCGAGGACATCGACGAGGGGCGCAGCGTGGCCGGCGCCGACGAGGCCATCCTCGGGCTGCTGCAGTCGCTCGGCATGGATTCGGACCGCGAAGTGGTCTGGCAAAGCCGGCGCAAGGAGCTGTACGCCGCGGCGGCCGAGCGACTCGGCCAACACGCCTATGCCTGCGGCTGCAACCGCCGCGAGATCAACGATTCGCGCCTGGGCGTCGGCCCGGACGGCGCGGCCATCTATCCCGGCACCTGCCGGCCCGGCCTGGCGCCGGGGCGCTCGATGCGCAGCCTGCGCCTGCGCGTGCCCGACGAAGGCGGCGACACCATTACCTTTACCGACCGCTTCATGGGCACGCTGACCCAGCGCCTGGCCAGCGAGTCGGGCGACTTCGTCCTCAAGCGTGCCGATGGTTATTGGGCCTACCAGCTGGCGGTCGTCGTCGACGATGCCGAACAGGGCGTCACCGACGTCGTGCGCGGCGCCGACCTGATCGATTCGACCGCGCGCCAGATCTACCTGCAGCGCCTGCTCGGCGTGCCGACGCCGCGCTACCTGCACGTGCCGGTCGTGCGCAATGCCAATGGCGAAAAACTGTCGAAGCAGACCGGGGCGCTGGCGGTGCTGCCCGGCGATGAAGCGGCGGCCGTCGAGGCCTTGCTGGCGGCTGTGCGCTTCCTCGGGCTGCCGCTCGAGCGGCCGGGTTCGGTGGCCGGCTTCTGGGCGGCGGCGGTTCCTGCGTGGGCGGCGATGCTGGCCGAGCGGGAAGCCTGCGTCGGCACATAGTCAGCGAACGCGTGGAGTCAGGAGGCTCGGCGCCCCCCTCACACCCTACGTCTGGCGCGATTCGTAGGGTGGAGTCCTGACTCCACGCGTTTGAGAGCGTCGCACGCCCCTACTGCCTGAACTCAACAAATCGCCGGGCCCGCGCTACCCGTCCCCCATTTCGCCCGCCGCCGCGCCATCATCCCCAGCCCCGCCAGGCCCAACCCGAGCATGCCCCAGGTCGCCGGTTCGGGAATCGGCGCCGCCACCAGGAAGCCGCGGATTTCGCCGGCCGGGAACTGCGTGGTATGGATGTTCAGGTAGGCCGTGTTGTCGCCGATGGCGTCCAGCAGCGCCGCGCTGGCCGAGGCCGGCGTGCCGCCGAAGGCTGCGAGGAAGCTCGGGTCGTAGGTGGAGGCGTCGCTCAGGTCGAAGGCGTGGCTGTAGCTGCCGCCCCGCGCCTCCAGCGGAAAGTCGGGGAAGGGAATGGCGATCGGCGCAGTGCCGGTGAAGGCGTCCATGGTGCAGCAGTGGATGTGGGCCATCGTGCTGCCGGCCAGCAGGTCGCGGAAGGGCACTTCGGCGCGCATGATGTTGCCGTCGAATTCGAAGGTCGCGATGCTCGAGCCGGGCGAGGCGTTGGGCGGGGCTTCGAGCTGGCCGCTGGCCACGGCCCGGGTGAAAGCGCCCTCGGCCTGGGCCTGGACTGCCGCGGGCGCGAGCGCCGCAGTGGCAAGCGCGGCCACGAGCGCCAGGGTGGATAAACGGTGTTTCATGGCATACCTCCTGATTAGGAAAGAATCCAATGCGCGCCACGGCGTGACGCTGCTTAAAAACTTAGCACGTCAGGAAGAGCATCAACACACGATACGGATGGGCAGCAGCCGCTGAGAAATCTGTGCGGGAAGAAGTTGAATGACGGAAGAGATACGGCGGCGGGGCGTGGACATGATACGGTTTTTCATGCCCGCCTTCCCCGGCTGAATCATATGGCCGCCAGGGCCGAGGCGGCACCGGCAAACCGTTTATTTCTTTTGCTGGATGGTGATCTCGCCGTCCGCCTCCAGGAAGGCGCATTGCATGTCCTCGCGCTTGCAATCGGCCGCGCGCAGTGACTGTTCGAGGTCGGATTCGGTGATGCGGCAGCGCTTGACCACCTTGTCGAAGAACTTGCCGTCGCGCCCGATCAGCACCGCCGTGCCGTCGAGCATGACCGACATGCGCCGGCTGTGCGTCGACAGCAAGGCGACCAGGGTGTTCAGCAGGATCAGCGTGGCCGCGATGATCAGGCCGCCGCCCAGCGAATCGTCGCCGCCGGACAGGGAATTCGAGACCGCCTCCGACAGCAGCAGCATGACGAGCAGGTCGAAGGGCGTGAACTGGCCGACCGTGCGCCGGCCCGACAGGCGCACCATCAGCAGCAGCGCCAGGTAGACGACGCCGCCGCGAACGACGAATTCCCACCAGGCCAGATCCATGTCGAACATAAGCACCCCGCACGATGTAAAACCGATGAGCCGATTCTAATCATTTTGCCAACAGGACGCCGTTCGCTTCGGCTGCGCCAGGCTCTTCAGTCGTCGAGCCGGTAGCTGCGCAGCTGGAACACCATGCGGCCGGCCACGCGTTCGCACACTCCGCTCATCGTTTCGCGCGGCCCCAGCTGGACGGTGACGCTGCTGCCGTTGGCTTTGGCGGCGCAGGCGGCGTGGGCCTGCTCGGGGATCTCGGGCAGGGCCGGCGGTGCGGGCGGCGCCGGTGGAAGCGCGGGCAGGGCGGGGGCCGCCGGCACGGCCGGCACCGGGGGCAGCGGCGCCAGGGCATGCGTCCTACCATGCAGGCTCGGCGGTGCGGGCGGCGCCGGGGCGGCGGGCGGGGCAGGTGGCGCGGGCGGGGCGGGCGGCGCGGCGCAGGGGCCGCTCTTTGCCGGCTTGCAATCGATACGGACTGCCGCTTCGGCAGCACCGGCGGCGCCGGCGGCGCAGAACATGGCAACGAGGACGAGGATGCGTGGGGTCATGGAGTTCTCCTTCCGGTTCGGCGCGCACGGGGCGGCACGCCACGGGAGCCATCGTGCCTGCGAAATGTGGAGGAAAAATGGAGGCTGGACGGCGAAGCCATGGCGCTTGCCGGTCGTCGCGCCGATGCGCCGTGTGCGTGCCCGGGCCGTTCGCCGTGTCTGCTACACTGATCCGTTCATCACACCAGCATAGTGCACCCGATTGATCCAGACACCTGTCCCCGAGGGCCTGCCGCCCGTGCTCGCCGGCCCCATCCTGCGCCGCCTCGAGCCGGGCCGCCTGGTGCTATGGCTGGTCGGCAGCGCGCCGCTCGACCTGAGCCTGGTGCTGGCACCTAAGGTAGCTGCGGAAGGCGCACCCCTGCGCCTGGCTTTGGATGCGCGCCGCTGCCGCGTGGTACGCGTCGGCCGCCACGCCTGCGTCCACCTGATCGACGTCGCGCTGCCCGAACCCCTGCCGCAGGACACGGTCATCGAGTACGACCTGCTCGTCAACCAGGGCGATGGCAGGGAGGCCGGCATCGCGCAGTGGGCGCCGCACCTGCTGCATGCCGGCGCTGCGCGGCCGAACCTGGTGCTGCGCAGCCGCAGCGACAATATCCTGTTCGGCTCCTGCCGCAAGCCGCATCATCCCGCGCGCGACGGCCTGGCGCGCGCCGACGCCTTGCTGGCCGATCACATTGACCGGGCCGACGAGCGGCCCGCCATGCTCATGCTGTGCGGCGACCAGGTGTATGCCGACGATGTGGCGGGTCCGATGCTGGCGGCGGTCCACGCGCTGATCCGCCGCCTGGGCCTGTATGGCGAATGCCTCGAAGGTGCGGTGGTCGCCGACAGCGAGGCGCTGTACCGCCATCCGGCCGGTTACTACCGGCGCGAAGAGCTGCTGCCTGCGTTCAAATCCAATGAGGCGCTGCGCGACCGCTTTTTCGGCGGCAGCGAAAAGCCGATCTTCACCACGGCCAATGCGCACAACCACCTGGTGACCCTGGCCGAGGTGATGGCCATGTACCTGCTGGCCTGGTCGCCCGTGCCATGGCAGCTGGTCGCGGATGCGCCCGCGCCCCCGTTGGAGCCCCGGCATGCGGAACGCTGGCGGCGCGAGTCGGCGCTGCTGGCAGGCTTTCGCCGCGACCTTCCCCAGGCCGCGCGGCTGCTGGCGCACGTGCAGACCCTGATGATCTTCGACGACCACGACATCACCGACGACTGGAACCTGTCGGCCAAGTGGGAACGCACGGTGTACGAGCACCCATTCGCCCGCCGCATCGTGGGCAATGCGCTGATCGCCTACATGCTGTGCCAGGGCTGGGGCAACCGTCCCGATGTGTTCCAGACGGCGCTGGACGAGCTGGCGGCGCTGGCTGCCACGGCTGCTCCAGATGACCGGCTGGACGCACCGAGGCAGGACGCGCTGATCAAGCGCCTGCTGTCCTTCCGCCAGTGGGACTTCATCGTCCGGACGACGCCCACGATCATCGTGCTCGATACCCGCACGCGGCGCTGGCGCAACCGGCGCCGGCCCGGCCATCCGTCGGGCCTGATGGATTGGGAGTCGCTGTGCGAACTGCAGCACGAGCTGCTGGACGAAACGGCGGCCGTCATCGTCTCGCCGACGCCCATGTTCGGGGTCAAGCTGATCGAGGTGGTGCAAAGGGTGGCCACCTTCGCCGGCCTGGCCCTGACCGTCGACGCCGAGAACTGGATGGCGCATCGCGGCGCGGCCAGCAGCATGCTTAACATCTTCCGCCATACGCGCACCCCAGCCAATTACGTGGTCCTGTCGGGCGACGTGCACTACTCCTTCGCCTACGATGTCGAGGTACGGGAGTCCGACCGCATGCCCCATGTCTGGCAGATCACCAGCAGCGGCATCAAGAACGAATTCCCGCGCCGCCTGCTCCACTGGCTCGATCGCCTCAATCGCTGGCTGTACTCTCCGCGCTCGCCGCTGAACTGGTTCACCCAGCGCCGCGATCTCGCCCTCACGCCCTACCTGCCCGACCGGCGCCAGCATGGCGAGCGCGTCTGGAACGGCGCCGGCATCGGCCAGGTGTGGCTCGACGCCCAGGGGCGGCCGGTGCGCATCGTGCAGCACAATGCCGATGGCCGGCCGTCGACCCGCTTCCTGGCGCCGGAGCAGGAAGCATCCGCCGTCGTGCGCTCTCAGCCTTCGAAGCGGTAGCCGACCCCGTAGATCGAATGGATCGGCTCCAGTCCCGGCGCCGCGGCATCGATCTTGCGGCGCAGGTTCTTGATGTGGCTGTCGATGGCGCGGTCGGTCGCCTCCAGGTTGTCCTGGCGGACCAGCTCCAGCAACTGCGCGCGCGAGAACACCTGGCCGGGCCGCCTGGCCAGCGCCGCCAGCAGCCCGAACTCGCTCGGCGTCAGTTCCAGCAGGCGGCCGTGGATGGTGGCGCGGCGGCTGGCGTCGTCGATGGCGATGCTGGACAGCGCAGGCCGCGCGCGCCGCAGGATCGCCCGGATGCGCGCCATCAGTTCGCGCGGGCTGAACGGTTTGCACAGGTAGTCGTCGGCGCCCGTGTCCAGGCCCAGCAGGCGGTCGATTTCCTCGACCCGCGCCGTCACCATCACGATCGGCACCTCGGAAAAGGCGCGCACGGCGCGGCACAGCGCGATGCCGTCCAGCCCCGGCAGCATCAGGTCGAGCACGACCAGGGCCGGCACTGCGGCGCGGATCGCGGCCAGCGCCTCGGCGCCGTCGGCGAACACGGTGGGTGCGTAGCCGCCGGCGCGGACATAGTCGGCCACGAGTGACGCCAGTTCCGGCTCGTCCTCGACAATGTAGATGGCTGCGCTCATGGAAGGTCCAGTTCGAACGAGAGCGTCGCCCGCAGTCCGCCCAGCGGCGAATGCGCGAAGGCCAGCCTTCCTCCTTGCGCCTCGGTCAGGCGCAGGCACAGGGCCAGCCCGAGCCCGGCGCCGCCGCCCGCACGGCTGCGCGAGGCATCGACGCGGTAGAAACGCTCGCCCAGGCGCGGCAGGGCGGCATCGGGCACGCCGGGCGCGCTGTCGTCGATGGCCAGGTGCAGCCAGCCGCCGTCGATCGCCGCCGACAGCTGGATCCGCCCGCCGGCCGACGTGTAGCGCAGGCTGTTCTCGAACAGGTTGCGCAGCACCTGGCGCAGGCGGTGAGGGTCGGCCTGGACGATGGCGTGTTCGGGCGCCGCCCCGAGCTCCAGCGCCAGCCCGGCCGCGGCCAGGCGCTCGCCGAAGGCCTGCGCCTCCTGGGTGGCGAGCAGCCACAGGTCGAGCGGCTCGCGGCGCAGTTCGAGCGCATGGATGTCGGCGCGCGCCAGCGCGTACAGTTCGTCGATCAGCTTGTTCAGCGCCAGCACCTGGCGCAGCATCGCTTCCACGTGGACCGGATCGGCGCTGCGCACGCCGTCCTGCACCGCCTCCAGCTGGGCGCGCAGCACGGCCAGCGGCGTGCGCAGCTCGTGCGAGGTGTCGGCCACCCACTGGCGGCGCGCCGCCTCGGTACTCGCCAGGCGCCCGGCCAGCATGTTGAAATGGCCCGCCAGTTCGCCCAGCTCGTCGCTGCGGTCCTCAGGCAGGCGAGTCTCGAAGCGGCCCTCGGCCAGCGCGCGGGCGCCATCGGCCAGGCGCCCGATCGGACGCCGGAAGTGGGCCGCCAGCATCGTCGCCGCCAGCGCGCTCAGGAGGACGCCGGCGATGGCGATCGGCCACAGGCTGGCTTTCAATTGCTCCAGGAAGGCATAGGCCAGCGCATCGGTCGGCCGGGCAGTGGGCGCCACCGCCAGGTAGCCGACGGTCTTTCCGCCGACGAGGATGTCGCGGCGCGCCAGCGGCAGGGTGCCGGGCTGGGGGCCGGCCAGCCAGGCGCCTTGCGCGTCGAGCAGGGTCACGCGCTGCTGGAGGCTGGGCGCAGCGCCGGCATCGGCAGCGGCGGGCGCGGGAGGCGGCAGCGGCGGCAGGGGCGGCGCAGGCGGAGCGGGCGGGGCCGGCGTGGCGGGAAGAGCGGGCAGGGCGGGGACGGGGGGAACCGCCTTGACCGATGGGGCCGGCGGCACTGCGCGAGGAGCAGCGGCGGGCGCCGGCGGAGGCGGCGCATGCGCCCGCGCCTCGCGTTCGCCCTGCAGCCGCCCCAGTTCCGCCGCGATCCATCCGCGCCTGTCCTCGCCGGGAATGAAACCCCAGCCGCCGTGCCGAGCGTAACGCCGCGCGAGACCCGTGTTCAGTTCTTCCAGCCGGTCGAGTTCGATCCCGGTGGCATACACGCTGAAGCTTTCCAGCACATTCTGGCGCAGCAGGAAGACGGCGCTGGCCGTCACCGCCAGGATGGCGAGCAGGACGGAGGCAAACAGGCGCAGGCCGATCGATATCTTCAAGGAGAGCCGAAAAGAGGAGTGAACGGGGCCATTCTAGGCGAAGCCGGGCCGGCAGTCACCGGGCGCTGCAGCATGCGGCCGATCTTCAATACACGTCGCGCCGGTAGCGTCCCTGTGCCGCCAGTTCGTCGAGGGCTTCCGCCCCCAGCGCCGCGGCCAGCGCCTCGTGCACGCCGGCGGCCATGCCCTGCAGGCTGCCGCAGACATAGATGGCTGCACCGCGCGCGACCCAGGCGCGCACCTGCTCGCCCTGTTCGGCCAGCACGTGCTGCACATAGCGTGGCTGCGTGCCATCGCGCGAGAAGGCGAGGTCGAGGCGCGCCAGCTTGCCGGCGCCAGCCCAGGTTTCGAGCTCGTCGCGGCAGAGGAAGTCGTGTGCGGCATGGCGTTCGCCAAACACCAGCCAGTGATCGTGGACGCCGGCGTCGATGCGTGCCTTCAGGTGGGCGCGCAGGCCGGCCAGGCCGCTGCCGTTGCCGACCAGGATGAGGGGACGCCGTGCATTGTCGCCCAGGCGGAAGCGGGCATGCGGACGCACGCGCAGGGCGACGGTGTCGCCGACCCCGGCGCCCAGGCACAGCCAGCCCGAGGCGGCGCCAGGGCTGCCGTCGGCATGGCGCTGCAGCCGGACGAAGAGGACGATGCCGCCTTCACTTAATACCGACGCGATCGAGTACTCGCGCGGCAGCGCCGGATCGGCCGGCGCGCTGACCTGCACCAGGTCGCCCGCTTCCCAGTCGGGCAGAACATCATCGGCCGGCTGCAGGACGATGCGGTAGAGCGGGCCGCCGGCGCTGCCCGGGTTCATCAGGGTGCGCTCGAGGATGCGCCAGTCGCCGTAGGCGGGCGCTTCCCAGTCGGGGGCGTCGCTGGTGCCGGCCAGGTGGCTGAGCTGGTGCTGCCAGGCGGAGATCGCGTCCGGGTTGCCGCGGTCGACGTCGATGCGTTCGAACAGGGGCGTGGCGCCCCGTGCGCGCAGCCAGCCGTCGAGGGCGCGGCCGAAGCCGCAGTAGTTGGCGTAGCTGCTGTCGCCCAGGGCCAGCACGCCGTAGTGCAGCCGGGAGAGGTCGGCGTCGGCGGCCATCGTCACCCCGGCAAAGCGGGCCGCCGTGTCGGGCGAATCGCCCTCGCCATAGGTGCTGGCGATGAACAGCGCGCGGGTGGCGCCGGCGAGCGTGGCGGCGTCGAGCGCGGAGATGCACAGTGCGCGCGCCGACAGGCCGCCGGTGGTGAGCGTCGCGGCCGTCTGCCGGGCCAGGTATTCGGCATTGCCGGTCTGGCTGGCGTAGACGACGAGCCAGTCGGCCTCGCCAGCGGCGGCGACGGCCTTCGGACGGCGCAGCATGGCCGCGCACATGCCGCCGTAGGCCAGCAGGAGGGCGAGGGCACTGCCCCAGCGCACGGGATCGATGGTCATCATTGGAGCATGGCGCGGTATGCGCTGGTGGTCACTTCTTCCAGCCGGCCTGCACCGCGCAGCAGCAGGCGGCTTGCCAGGCCGCGTTCCTCGGCAAAGGCGAGGCCGGCATCGGGGCCGAGCACGGTGATGGCGGTGGACAGGGCGTCGGCCGCCATGCAGCTCGCGTGCAGGACGGTGCAGGAGGCGACTTCGTTGGCGATCGGGCGGCCGCTGCGCGGGTCGATGGTGTGCGAGGCGATGGTGTCTCCGATGGCAAATTGGCGCCGGTAGTCGCCCGAGGTGGCGATCGCCAGGCCGTGCAGGGCGGCCACGGTGGCCTCGGTGTCGTGATCCGGCACGCTTTCCAGCTCCACCCACCAGGGCTGGCCGTCGGCCTTGAGGCCGGCGCCGCGCAGTTCTCCGCCGATCTCGGCCACGTAATGGCGTACGCCGTGCTGCTCCAGGCACCAGGCCAGCCGGTCGACGGCATAACCCTTGGCGATCGAGGACAGGTCGAGCTGCAGGCCGCCCGGCTGCAGCAGGCGGGCACTGTTGCGGTCGAACTGCGGGTGGCGGGCGGCGCGCAGGGCGAGCGCCTCTTCCACGGCCTCATCGGAGGGCGGCGTGTAGCCCGGCTGGTCATGGCGCCCGCTTGGGCCGAAGCCCCACAGGTTGACCAGCGCGCCGGCGAACGGATCGTAGGCGCCGCCGCTCACGCCGGCCACCGCCAGCGCGTAGTCCAGTACTTCCACGAAGCGCGGCGGCAGCGCGTGCCAGCTGCCGGCCGGGGCGCGGTTGTAGCGGCCCAGGGTCGACTCCGGCTCCCAGTGGCTCATCTCGGCCACGATGCCGTCGAGCTCGCGCTGCAGCTGTTCGTCCAGGCGGCTGCGCACCCCGGGCGGCACCATCATGCGCGCCGACCAGCTGGTGCCCATGGTCGAACCGGCGGCATCGGTCAGCACGCTGCCGGCAGGCGGCAGCGTGGGATCGATGTCGAGGGGGACGAGGACGTTGCGCATAAAAGAAAGGACGCGCCTGAAGCGCGCCCGGATACCCGCTTTTATTCAGGCAGCACTTCGAGCGTGGCCGTGTAGGCGTAGCGGCGCGATTCCGGCGGGCCGGCGTCGGGGCCGGGGCCCTTGCCGGCATTGGCCGGCCAGGTCGCGTTCATCCAGTACATGTTCGCGGCCGGGAGCTTGAAGCTGGCTTCGCCCTTGGCGTCGGTGGTGAGGCGGATCTCGCCGTTGACGCCGCGGTACTTGACGCCGCCCGGCACCAGGCTGAAGGGCAGGTTCGGCATCGGCTTGCCGTCGAGCTGGAAGCGCACGCGCATGGTTTCGCCGGCGTGCAGCTCGTTCGGGTGGGTCAGCGGCACCATTTCCAGACCGACGCCGGTCGGCTTCAGGGCGCCGTCGCTCGGCTCATGGGCCGTGACGAAGGTTTCGATGCGCGCATGGGTGATCGCCTTGCGTACCTCGGTGGCGCCGGCCGGCACTTCCTTGGCGAAATTGGCTTCGCTGCCGCGGAAACGCTTGACCTCGTTGCCGACCTTGTAGCTGCCCATCACGTTGTTGCTGACGAGGGCGATGCGGTAGGTGCCTTCTTTTGGGAGCGGCAGGTCGATGCTCGAGCGCATTTTGCCGACCACCGGGGCCGGGGCGGGGGCGGTATTGCCGTCCGGATCGGTGACGGTCGCGCCTTCCATGCGCAGCGGCACGTGGTTGATCTCGAACAGGCCGTCCGAGACGGCGCCGTCGATGGTGACCCAGGCTTCCTTGGTCTCGACGATGGTCGAGGTCGGCAGCATCCAGCCGCGGTGGGCGCTCGCGCCGCCCGCGGTGGCCGCCAGGATCAAAGCCAGTACACCATGCTTGATGAAGGTATTTTCCACTTGTCGCTCCGTTTATTTAATTTGAATGGAGACTGCACCCAGTTCTTCCTGTCCCTTGGCGTTCGCCGCGACCGTGCCCTTGGCCGGCAGCGTGAACGGCACGCGCACCAGCTCGCGCCCGCCCGCTTCGCGCGCCGCCTCGACGACCAGCTTGTAGTCGCCGGCCGGCAGCTTGTCGATGCCGGTGCGCGCCGGGCCGAAGCTCAGCGTGTGGGTGCCGGCGGCGCGGGTGGCGCCGGAGACGCCGTCGATCGGCAGCTTGGCGTCGCGGCCGGCCTTGCGCCACCAGGTGCGCATGTCCTTGACCCACTTCTCGCCGCCGTTGTCCTTCTTCTTGATGTCGTACAGCACAGCCAGGGTCGAGGCGATGCCGCCGTCGGCCTTTTCGATCCACATGGCGACGTAGGGCTTGTGGTACTCGGCCACGTTCAGCTGCGGCAGTTCGAACTTCACCGACAGGTCGGCGGCCACGGCGCCGGCGGAGATCAGCGGCAGGGTAAGCGGCAGGGTGAGCGCGAGCGAGGAAGACAGTTTCATGCAGTGCCTTATTATTAATGGATGAACAGGAGCGCCAGCACGGCCGGCAACACGATGCCGAAGCCGATGACGGGCCAGGTCGACGGCCGGTTGGCCGCATGGATTTTCAGGATCAGGAAACCGGTGATGCAGAACACCAGGCAGGCCAGCGCGAAGATGTCGATGAACCAGCTCCACACCGGGCCCGTGTTGCGCCCCTTGTGCAGGTCGTTGAGCCAGGAGATGGCGCCGCGCGAGGTGAGTTCGTATTCGGCCTTGCCGTCGAGCCCGACGCGCAGCCAGGCGTCGCCGCCGGGACGGGGCAGGGCGATGTAGGCATCTTCCTCGCTCCACTCGGCGGAGCGGCCGCGCAGGTCGACCGGGAAGGCTTCGTTCGCCCATTCCACCAGCTGCGGCGGCACCGGGGCCTCGCCGTCGACGTGCTCTTCGGCGTAGCTGCGCAGGGCGGGCAGCAGGGCGGCCGGCACCTGGGCGGTGCTGCGCGTGACTTCCGGTTTGGATTCGATCTGCGCCGCGTGGTTCAGCGTGAAGCCGGTGATGCTAAAAAGCAACATTGCCATCAAACAGATTGCCGAGCTGATCCAATGCCATTGATGCAAGGTCTTCAACCACATGGATCGGCGCGCGCCGGGCAGGGCCGAGGACGGCGCTGCACTGGCGGTAGGGGCGGGACCCGGCGGGTTCTGGACAGACATGCAAGCTTCCTGTTGAGTGTTCGATGCAAATGATAACGATTATCATTTAGCGGGTCAACAAAATTCATCCGGAGGCTTATGCATTCCATATGTTGCGTTACAATACCCGTCGCTATTGCGCAGAGTCAGAAGATTCTTGCTCAGTAACATGGGGCCTTCAGAAATACCCCATTAGTCCTTCCCCCACAACTTGATGTCTTGTAAGTGCGATCCGCTAACCGGTCAGGCCGTGTCGCGGAAGGTTAGATTAACCCGCCAAACTCGCGAAGCGCGAAGAAAAGGTGAGCAAGAATGAAGCAACAACAGACTGCCAACTCGTACCTGTTCGGCGGTAATGCGCCGTACGTGGAAGAGTTGTACGAAGCCTACCTGAACAATCCAGGCTCCGTGCCGGACAACTGGCGCGCCTATTTCGACAGCATGCAGCACGTGCCTGCGGTCGACGGCAGCGCCCGCCCCGACGTGATCCACTCCTCGGTCATCGCCTCGTTCGCCGAGCGCGCCAAGCAGGGCCCGATCCGCACCGTCAGCGCCAACGCCGAAGCCGACCCTGAAATGGCACGCAAGCGCGTCGCCGTGACCCAGCTGGTCGCCGCCTACCGCTACCTCGGCTCGCGCTGGGCCAACCTCGATCCGCTGCAGCGCCAGGAGCGCCCGCCGATCCCGGAACTGGACCCATCGTTCTACGGCTTCACCGACGCCGACCTCGACACCAAGTTCAACATCTCGAACACCTATTTCGGTGGCGAGACCGCCTCCCTGCGCGACCTGCTGCAGATGCTGCGCGACACCTACTGCCGCTCGATCGGCGCCGAGTTCATGTACGTCTCGGACCCGACCGAAAAGCGCTGGATCCAGGAGCGCCTCGAGTCGATCCGTTCGACCCCGACCTTCTCGGCCGAAAAGAAGCGCCACATCCTCGAGCGCCTCACCGCTGCCGAAGGCCTGGAGCGCTACCTCCACACCAAATACGTCGGCGCCAAGCGCTTCTCGCTCGAAGGCGGCGAGTCCTTCATCGCCTCGATGGACGAGACCATCCAGCGCGCCGGTGAAAAGGGCGTGCAGGAAATCGTGATCGGCATGGCCCACCGCGGCCGCCTGAACGTGCTGGTCAACACCCTGGGCAAGGCACCGTCCGAGCTGTTCGAAGAATTCGAAGGCAAGCACGCCGACGACCTGCCGTCGGGCGACGTCAAATACCACCAGGGCTTCTCGAGCGACATCTCGACCCCGGGCGGCCCGGTCCACCTGTCGCTGGCCTTCAACCCGTCGCACCTCGAGATCGTCAACCCGGTCGTCGAGGGTTCGGTCAAGGCGCGCATGGAACGCCGCGGCGACCGCAAGGGCAAGGAAGTGCTGCCGATCCTGGTGCACGGCGACGCTGCATTCGCCGGCCAGGGCGTGGTCATGGAAACCCTGAACCTGGCGCAGACCCGCGGCTACGGCACGGGCGGTACGGTCCACATCGTCATCAACAACCAGATCGGCTTCACCACCTCCGACCCGCGCGACGCCCGTTCGACGCTGTACTGCTCGGACGTCGTGAAAATGATCGAAGCGCCGGTCTTCCACGTCAACGCCGACGATCCTGAAGGCGTCGTGCTGGCTACGCAAATCGCGCTCGACTACCGCGTCGAATTCGGCAAGGACGTCGTCGTCGACATCGTCTGCTACCGTAAACTCGGCCACAACGAGCAGGACACCCCGGCGCTGACCCAGCCGCTGATGTACAAGAAGATCGCCAAGCACCCGGGCACCCGCAAGCTGTACGCGGAAAAGCTGTCCACGCAGGGCACCATCCCGGCCGACGAAGGCGACAAGCTGGTCGCCGCCTACCGCGACGCGATGGACGCCGGCAAGCACACGGTCGACCCGGTGCTGACCGACTTCAAGAACAAGTACGCCGTCGACTGGGCGCCGTTCCTGAACAAGAAGTGGACCGACGCGGCCGATACCGCCGTGCCGCTGACCGAACTCAAGCGCCTGGCAGAACGCATCACCAAGGTGCCGGAAGGCTTCAAGCCGCACTCGCTGGTCGAAAAAGTGCTGGCCGACCGCGCCGCCATGGGCCGCGGCGAGATGAACCTCGACTGGGGCATGGGCGAACACCTGGGCTTCGCATCGCTGCTGTCGTCGGGCTATGCGATCCGCCTGTCGGGCCAGGACGCAGGCCGCGGCACCTTCGTGCACCGCCACGCCGTGCTGCACGACCAGAACCGCGAGCGCTGGGACCAGGGCATCTACCTGCCGCTGGCCAACGTGTCGGAAAACCAGGCACAGTTCACCGTGATCGACTCGGTGCTGTCGGAAGAAGCGGTGCTCGGCTTCGAGTACGGCTACTCGACCGCCGAACCGAACACGCTGACCATCTGGGAAGCCCAGTTCGGCGACTTCGTCAACGGCGCGCAGGTCGTCATCGACCAGTTCATCGCCTCGGGCGAAGTGAAATGGGGCCGCGCTTCGGGCCTGGTCATGATGCTGCCGCACGGCTACGAAGGCCAGGGTCCGGAACACTCGTCGGGCCGCATCGAGCGCTTCCTGCAGCTGTGCGCGGACAACAACATGCAAGTCGTGCAGCCGACCACGGCCGCGCAGATCTTCCACCTGCTGCGCCGCCAGATGGTGCGCCAGTTCCGCAAGCCGCTGGTGATCTTCACGCCGAAGTCGCTGCTGCGTAACAAGGACGCCGGCTCGCCGCTGACCGACCTGGCCAAGGGCGCCTTCCAGACCGTGATCGGCGAAACCGACGAGAAGATCGAAGCCTCGAAGGTCAAGCGCGTGATCGTCTGCTCGGGCAAGGTGTACTACGACCTGGTCGGCGCGCGCAAGACCCGCGGCGTCTCGGACGTGGCGATCATCCGCCTGGAACAGATGTACCCGTTCCCGCACAAGTCGTTCGCTGCCGAACTGAAGAAGTTCAGCAACGCCACCGAGATCGTGTGGGCACAGGACGAGCCGCAGAACCAGGGTCCGTGGTTCCAGATCCAGCACAACATCTTCGAAAACATGGACGAAGGTCAGCGCCTGGCTTACGCCGGACGTCCGGCATCGGCCGCACCGGCTGTCGGTTACTCCGACAAGCACGTGGCGCAGCAGAAAGAGCTGCTCGATACGGCATTCTCGAAGCTCAAGGGTTTCATCCTGACCAAATAAGCTGAGCCTGAACCGGCCGCCCTTGGGCGTCCGGTTCTTGACGTTTTCCTCGTCAGTTTTCCTAGACCAAAGAATAATTTAACGGAGTTTCACATGGCACAAATCGAAGTCAAGGTCCCCCAACTGTCGGAATCGGTTGCTGAAGCAACCCTGCTGTCCTGGCACAAGAAAGTCGGCGAGCCAGTCTCGCGCGACGAAAACATGATCGACATCGAAACCGACAAGGTGGTCCTTGAGCTGCCGGCACCGAGCGCCGGCGTGATCGTGCAACTGCTCAAGGCCGACGGCGCGACCGTCGTTGCCGGCGAAGTCATCGCCATCATCGATACCGAAGCCTCGGCCCAGACCAGCCCGCTGGAAGTGAAGGCCATCCCGTCGGCCGCACCGAACGCACCGATCGCCGCCGCACCTGCCGCTGCTCCTGCCGCCGGTGGCTCGATGTCGGGCGTGGCCATGCCGGCCGCCGCCAAGATCCTGGCCGACAACAACATGAGCGCTGCCGGCATGGACGGCTCGGGCCGCGACGGCCGCGTGACCAAGGGCGACGCCCTGGCCGCAGTCGCCAACAAGCCAGCCGCCGCACCGGCTCCTGCTCCAGCAGCCGCCAAGCCAGCCCTCCAGCAAGTCGCCGCACCGAGCGTGAACCTGGGCGACCGTCCGGAAGAGCGCGTGCCGATGAGCCGCCTGCGTGCCCGTATCGCCGAGCGCCTGCTGCAATCGCAACAGACCAACGCGATCCTGACCACCTTCAACGAAGTGAACATGGCCCCGGTCATGGACCTGCGTAACAAGTTCAAGGACAAGTTCGAGAAAGAGCACGGCGTCAAGCTGGGCTTCATGTCCTTCTTCGTCAAGGCCGCCGTTGCCGCACTGAAGAAGTACCCGATCCTGAACGCCTCGGTCGACGGCAACGACATCGTCTACCACGGTTACTTCGACATCGGTATCGCTGTCGGTTCGCCGCGCGGCCTGGTGGTGCCTATCCTGCGCAACGCCGACCAGCTGTCGATCGCCGACATCGAGAAGAAGATCGGCGAATTCGGCGCCAAGGCCAAGGACGGCAAGCTGACCCTGGAAGACCTGTCCGGCGGTACCTTCTCGATCTCGAACGGCGGCGTGTTCGGCTCGATGCTGTCGACCCCGATCATCAACCCGCCACAGTCGGCCATCCTGGGCATCCACGCCACCAAGGAGCGCGCTGTCGTCGAGAACGGCCAGATCGTCATCCGCCCGATGAACTACCTGGCGATGTCCTACGACCACCGCATCATCGATGGCCGCGAAGCCGTGCTGGGCCTGGTGGCCATGAAGGAAACCCTGGAAGATCCATCGCGCCTGCTGCTGGACTTGTAATCAGGGAAAACGGTAGAAGATAGGCCTTGTAGCCGGGACACGCGCGCCGGCGGCGCGCGTGTCCACCCCAGGCATTTCCGCCGACGCTGACCTGTTTGGAGGAATACCATGATCTCCGATGAAATCCGCCGTTTGCACGAACTGCACCAGGCGGGCGCCCTGAGCGACGCCGAATTCGAGCAGGCCAAGGCGAAAGTCCTGGCCGGAGCCAGTGCGGGAGAGCGTGCGGGTGAACGCGTGAGCCTTAACAAGGATGGCAGCGCCACCGGCAACGGCTACGGTACTCCGGGTGCGGGCACGATCGAGACCCAGTTCAAGCGGCTGCGGCGCTCGCGCGCCGACCGTTGGCTCGGCGGCGTGTGCGGCGGGCTGGAAGTCACCTACGGCATCGAATCCTGGATCTGGCGCCTCATCTTCACCGTTTTTACCCTGATCACCTCCGGTTTCGGAGCGCTGGTGTATCTGCTGATGTGGATTTTTGTCCCAGAAGAATAATTTAGGAAATCATCATTCATGAGTAACGAAAAGCAATTTGACGTCGTCGTCATCGGCGGCGGTCCTGGCGGCTACATCGCCGCCATCCGCGCAGCCCAGCTGGGCTTCAAGACCGCCTGCATCGACGAGTGGAGCAACGCGGCGGGCAAGCCTGCGCCAGGCGGCACCTGCACCAACGTCGGCTGCATCCCGTCGAAAGCCCTGCTACAGTCGTCGGAACACTTCGAGCACGCAGGCCACGCGTTCGCCGAGCACGGCATCAATGTGTCGGGCCTGGAACTGAACCTGCCGCAAATGCTCAAGCGTAAGGACACCATCGTCAAGCAGAACAACGACGGCATCCTGTTCCTGTTCAAGAAGAACAAGGTGTCCTTCTTCCACGGCCGCGGTTCGTTCGCAGGCAAGGCCGAAGGCGGCTACACCATCAACGTCAGCGGCCCGACGACCGAGACGCTGACGGCGAAGAACGTCGTCGTCGCCACCGGTTCGAACGCACGCCAGCTGCCGGGCGCGGAATTCGACGAAAAGCTGATCCTGTCGAACACCGGCGCACTGGCGATCGACGCCGTGCCGTCGAAACTGGGCGTGATCGGCGCCGGCGTCATCGGCCTGGAAATGGGTTCGGTGTGGCGCCGCGTCGGCGCGGACGTCACCGTGCTCGAAGGCCTGCCGACCTTCCTGGGCGCCGTCGACGAGCAGATCGCCAAGGAAGCGCACAAGCTGTTCACCAAGCAGGGCCTGAAGATCAACCTGGGCTGCAAGATCGGCGCGATCACCAAAGGCGAGAACAACGTCACCGTCGCCTACGCCGACAGCACCGGCGCCGAGCAGACCGCGACCTTCGACCGCCTGATCATCTCGATCGGCCGCGTGCCGAACACGACCGGCCTGAACGGCGAGTCCGTCGGCCTGCCGCTGGACGAGCGCGGTTTCGTGATCGTCGACGACGAATGCCGCACCAGCCTGCCGGGCGTGTGGGCGGTCGGCGACGTCGTGCGCGGCCCGATGCTGGCGCACAAGGCTGAGGAAGAGGGCGTTGCCGTCGCCGAGCGTATCGCCGGCCAGCACGGCCACGTCAACTTCAACACGATTCCTTGGGTGATCTACACCTCGCCGGAAATCGCGTGGGTCGGCAAGACCGAGCAGCAGCTCAAGGCCGAAGGCGTCGCCTACAAGGCCGGCACCTTCCCGTTCATGGCCAACGGCCGTGCGCGCGCGCTGGGCGACACCTCGGGCATGGTCAAGTTCCTGGCCGATGCCACGACCGACGAAATCCTGGGCGTGCACATCGTCGGCCCGGTTGCTTCGGAACTGATCTCGGAAGCCGTCGTCGCCATGGAATTCAAGGCCTCGTCGGAAGACATCGCCCGCATCTGCCACGCGCACCCGTCGCTGTCGGAAGCCGTCAAGGAAGCGGCGCTGGCGGTGGACAAGCGTTCGCTGAATTTCTAAGGCAATACCTGACGCATCCGTAGGGTGGACGGGTCTCCCGTCCACGCGTTCAAACCACGCGTTCCGGCCCGCTCCGTGGCTTGCGACTGTGCGTTGAACGCGTGGACGGGGAACCCGTCCACCCTACGTTTTTATACGATTGCATTACATGAACGTCCAAGAGTTCTACCAGCACGCCCTCACCGAGCGCGGCTTCACATCCGACCCCGCCCAGCAGGCTGCGGTCGACCGCCTCCAGCAGGCGTACGACGACTGGGTCCAGTACAAGGCCCAGCGGTCGTCCGCTTTCAAGCGCCTCATCAACCGTCCCGACGTGCCGCGCGGCGTCTACATGTGGGGGGGAGTGGGGCGCGGCAAGTCCTTCCTGATGGACAGCTTTTATTCCGTCGTGCCCGTGGTGCGCAAGACGCGCCTGCACTTCCACGAATTCATGCGCGCCGTCCATGGCCAACTCGATGAACTGAAGGGCGTGGCCGATCCGCTCGACGAAGTCGCCAAGCGCATCGCCAAGAAGTACCGCCTGATCTGCTTCGACGAGTTCCACGTCTCGGACATCGCCGATGCGATGATCCTGTACAACCTGCTCACGGCCCTGTTCAACAACGGCGTGAGCTTCGTGATGACCTCGAACTACGAACCGTCCACGCTGTATCCGGACGGCCTGCACCGCGACCGCATGCTGCCGACCATCGCGCTGCTCAAGGAAAAGCTCGATGTGCTCAATGTCGACGCCGGCAACGACTACCGCAAGCGCGCGCTGGAGCAGGTCCAGGCCTACTACACGCCGCTGAACGCCGCCTCCGACCACGCCCTGCGCGATGCCTACGCGAAAGTGGCCGACACCGCCGACGAAAACCCGATCGTGCACATCGAGAACCGCGAAATCCGCGCGCTGCGCCGTGCCGGCGGCGTGATCTGGTTCGATTTCGCCACCCTCTGCGGCGGCCCGCGCTCGCAGAACGACTACCTGGAACTGGCCACCCGCTTCCATACGGTGATCCTGTCCAGCATCCCGGCGATGTCGGCCGGCCAGTCGTCCGAGGCGCGCCGCTTCACCTGGCTGATCGACGTGTTCTACGACCACAAGGTCAAGCTCCTGATGTCGGCGGCGGTCGAGCCGGAAGAGCTGTACACGAAGGGCGTGCTGTCGAACGAATTCCACCGTACCGTCTCGCGTATCATTGAGATGCAGTCGCGCGAGTACATGCTGGCCGAACGGCGCGGCGCGGCCGACGCGATTGCCTGAGACGCAAAAGAACAAGGAAGAAAATGAGAACAGCACAGTCCACCTTGCGTACCACCCTGGCTTTCCTGGCCTGCGGCTTGCTGGCCGCCTGCGCGTCGAATCGTGCCGCGCCGCCGAGCGACGCCGTGCAGCCGACCACGTCGGTGGCCCAGGCCGACCAGCGCCTGGCCGACGTCGCCGCCGAGCGAGCCGCGATCGAGTCGCGCTACGCCGCGCGCGAGGCGGTCTGCTACGACAAGTTCTTCGTGAATAACTGCCTGGAAGAAGCTAAGGAACGCCGGCGCACGGCGCTGGCAAGCCAGCGTGCGATCGAGGTCGAGGCCGAGTACTTCAAGCGCAAGCACAAGGTCGAGGAACGCGACCGCGCGATGGCGCAGGCCGAGGCGGAATACAAGGCCGAGGAAGCCCGCGCAGCCGCCGAGCCGGCGCCGGCACCGAAGACGACCACCCCGGTGCCGCCGCCGCGCCCGACCGCGGTCGCCAAGCGCATGGCCGAGCGCAACGCGCGGCTGCAGAAGGAGGCCGCGGCCGCCCCGGCGGAGGCCGCCAAGCGTGCCGAGAACGCCGCCGAATTCGAAGAGCGCCGCCGCAAGTCGGAAGAACGCCAGCGCGAAGTGGCCGAACGCAAGGCCCAGCGCGAAGCCAAGCGCGCGGCCGCCGCGGCCAAGGCCGAGCAGGAAAAAGCCGCGGCCAAGGCAGCGGCGGAGAAGGCGGCCGCAGAGGGACGCTAACTGCGCGCTGACTGAGTGCCGAACTGAGCGCCAGGGAAGATCAGCGGTTGATGGCGGGCGAGAAGATGTTGCCGCTCTCCGCCACCGGCTTCACCAGCTTCACGATCGCCATCGAGCAATTGCCGCCTTTGCCTTGCGAGCGCTCGGTGGCCTTGTCGATCAACATTTCCGAGGCCTGGCGCGGCGTCGAACGGCTCAGCGCAGCGGCCAGTTCGGCGTCGGTGAAGAAATGCCAGAGGCCGTCCGTGCAGAGGAGGAAACTGTCGCCCGGCGCCAGGCCCATCTGCCAGCCGACCGTGACGAACGGTTCCTTGCGGCTGTTTCCCAGCACATTGAGCAGCAGTTTGGAGCGGCGGTGGTTGCGCGCAGCCTCGGGCGTCAGCCTGTCGAGCGATTGCAGGTGGGCGATGTAGGCGTCGTCGTTGGTGCGCATGGCTGGCTGGCTATCGTCGAAGCGGTACAGGCGCGAGTCGCCCACATGGGCCCAGGCCGCTTCGCCATGGGGCGACAGCACCAGGCCGACGAAGCTCGCGTGCGATTCCTCGCCGGTGGTGACGGCGTTCATCTTGATGACGGTATGCGTTTCCGCGACGATGTCGCGCAGCAGCTGGCCCAGGCGCTCCGGATTGGCCGTCTCGCCGGGCTTGAATTCGTCGAACACATGGCGCGCGGTGTGCAGTACCTGCTCGCTGGCGGCGGCGCCGTTGATGCCGTCCGACAGCACGGCGAGGACATAACCCGGCGCGCGTGCACCGGTCAGCAGGGCGACCCGATCGTTCTGCCGCGGACGGTGACCGATGTGTTGCGCGGTGCCCGCTTCGATCTTGAAGAGATTCATAAACTTTGATGCTTTCCGTGGCTCAGGAGCCAATCTTTGTTGGCGGCAACGTCGCTCTAGATTAAACTATGCACCGAGAAGCCTCCGTGTTGCAAGCCGCAGAGAACATTTCGGCACAGCGCCCGCCTGATGTAGCCACCGCCCCGCCTTGTTGAAAATTCGTTTGGAACCGCCATCATGACCGATGTCCAAGACATCCAGCGCCGCATTATCGAACTCGACGTGGAACACCGCGACCTCGACGCGGTCATTGCGATGCTGACCGCCGATGGCCATGCCGACCAGCTTCAGCTGCGCCGCCTGAAAAAGCGTAAACTACAGCTGAAAGACCACATCACCTTGCTGAAGATGCAACTCGTGCCGGACGTGCCGGCCTGATTGCTTTCGCATCCCGCATTTAGCCCCAAAGGCGCCCATTTTGACCGATCACCTTCCAGTGCCCGGCGCCGCCGAGGCGTCTGCAGACATTTCCGCCGACGCAGCCAGCTACGCGCCCGCCGGCAAGCATGATGCCGAGCTCGACCGACTGTTCGGGGCCGGCGGCCCGCTTGCGCCCGCCGTCGGCACCTTCAAGCCGCGCACTTCGCAGACCGAAATGGCCAAGGCCATCGCGGCGGCCATTTCCGACCAACAGGTGCTCATGGCCGAGGCCGGTACCGGCACCGGCAAGACCTTCGCCTACCTGGTCCCGGCACTGCTGTGGGGCGGCAAGACCATCGTCTCGACCGGCACCAAGAACCTGCAGGACCAGCTCTTCCTGCGCGACATCCCGACCATCCGCAAGGCTTTAAAGGCCCCGGTCTCGGTGGCGCTGCTCAAGGGCCGCTCGAACTACGTCTGCCACTACCACCTGGAACGCACGCTGCAGAACGGGCGTCTGACCTCGCGCGACGACGTCGGCCACCTGCGCGAAATCTCGCGCTTCATCAAGATGACCAGCTCGGGCGACAAAGCCGAGCTGGCCAAGGTGCCCGAGAACGCCTCGGTCTGGAACCTCGTCACCTCCACGCGCGACAGCTGCATGGGCGCCGAGTGCCAGTACTACCAGGACTGCTTCGTGATGAAGGCGCGCAGGGAGGCCCAGCAGGCGGACGTGGTCGTGGTCAACCACCACCTGTTCTTCGCCGACGTGGCCTTGAAAGATACCGGCGTGGCCGAGCTGCTGCCGTCGGCCAACACCATCATCTTCGACGAGGCGCACCAGCTGCCCGACACCGCCACGCTGTTCTTCGGCCAGTCGGTCTCGACCTCGCAGGTGCTGGAACTGTGCCGCGACGTGCTGGCCGAGGGCCTGGCCCATGCGCGCGCGGGCGTCGACTGGGCCAAGGTCGTCACCGTGGTGGAAAAGGCCGCGCGCGACCTGCGCCTGACCTTCCCGGAAGGCGGCACGCGGATGTCCCTGCCGCAGGTGCCGCCGACCTCGAACTTCTTCCCGGCGCTCGACAAGCTGAAGGAAGAGCTCGACAGTATGATCGACGTGCTCGAAGAACAGGCCGAGCGCGCCGAGACGCTCGAGGCATGCCGTGTGCGCGCGGTCGAATTGAAAGCGGCCTACGATGCCTGGAAGGCCGACCCGAAAGGCAAGGTCGTCGAAGGCGACCAGGCCGTGCTGTGGGTGGAGGCCTTTGCGTCCTCGCTGCAATTGCACAAGACGCCGCTGTCGATCGCGCCGATCTTCCAGAACCAGCGCGAAGGCACGCCGCGCAGCTGGATTTTCACCTCGGCGACGCTGGCGGTGAAGAACGACTTCAAGCATTTCTCGGAGCAGATGGGCCTGACCGGCGAGCCGGCGCGTACCTGGCCGAGCCCGTTCAACTATGGCGAACAGGGCGTGCTCTACGTGCCGACCGGGCTGCCGGAACCGAACTCGATGGGCTATACCGACGCCGTGGTCGACCACGCGCTGCCGGTCATCGAGGCGGCCGGCGGGCGCACCTTCTTCCTCTGCACGACGATCCGCGCCGTCAACCGCGTAGCCGAACGCCTTCGCGCCGAGTTCGCCGACCGCGGCCTGGACTTCCCGCTCTTCGTGCAGGGCGAGCGCGGCCGCACCGAACTGCTCGACTCGTTCAGGAATGCCGGCAACGCGGTGCTGGTCGGCAGCCAGAGTTTCTGGGAAGGCGTCGACGTGCGCGGCGACGCGCTCTCGCTCGTCATCATCGACAAGCTGCCCTTCGCCCCGCCGGACGATCCGGTACTGGCCGCGCGCATCGAAGTGATGGAAAAGCAGGGCATGAACGGTTTCATGCACCACCAGCTGCCCGAAGCGATCATCACCCTCAAGCAGGGCGCCGGCCGCCTGATCCGCGACATCGACGACCGCGGTGTGCTGATGATCTGCGACCCGCGCCTGATCAGCAAGCCCTACGGCCGCCGCATCTGGCAGAGCCTGCCGCCGTTCAAGCGGACGCGGGTGCAGCAGGAAGTGATCGATTTTTTCAAGCCGACGGCGGAATAACTTGGCGAGCCGCCCTTGCCCCGTAGGGTGGGCACCCCGTGCCCACGCGGAATGATGATCATGGTTAGCCGGAATCGCTGAGCAGCGTTAAGGTTTCCGAAGAGCGCTAACGTCAAGCCAGAACTCTGCCAACACCGTGCACCCTTCCGCGTGGGCACGTTCGTGATTGAGGCCATTGGCCTCAATCACCCCACCCTACGTCCTTCCGGCAACCGCCGCGGCCATGATCACGGCACGATCACCACCTTGCCCGTCACCTTGCGCTCCGCCATGTCATTCAAGGCCTGTGCCGTATCGGCCAGCGCATAGCGCTTCGACACCAGCGGCTTGAGTTTCCCTTCCGCCATCCAGCCCAGCATCTCGCGCATCGCCGCGAGGTTCTTCTCCGGTTCGCGCCGCACCAGGTCGCCCCAGAACACCCCAACCACGGACGCGCCTTTCAGCAGCATCAGGTTCCAGGGCAGCTTCGGGATCTCGCCGGCGGCAAAGCCCACCACCAGGTGCCGCCCGCGCCAGGCGATCGAGCGCAGCGCCGGTTCGCTGTAGGGCCCGCCGACGGGATCGTAGATCACGTCCGGGCCACGGCCTGCGGTCGCCGCCTTGATCGCCTCGCGCAGGTCCTCGCTCGTGTAATTGATCAGCACATCGGCGCCATGCGCGCGGCACACTTCCAGCTTCTCGTCGCTCGACGCTGCGGCGATCACGCGTGCGCCGAGCGCCTTGCCGATCTCGATGGCCGCCAGGCCGACCCCGCCGGCCGCGCCCAGCACCAGCATCGTTTCGCCGGCCTGCAGGGCGCCGCGGTCGACCACGGCGTGGTGCGAAGTGCCGTAGGTGAGGGTGATCGCCGCGGCCGTATCGAAGTCCATCCCGGGCGGCATCGGCATCAGCGCCTCGGCTGGCGCCAGGGCCTGCTCGGCAAAGGCGCCGGTGCGGGTGAAGCCGATCACGCGGTCGCCGGGCGCGTAGCCCCGGACACCATCGCCCACGGCGCGCACGATGCCCGCGAATTCGTTGCCGGGGGTGAAGGGCAGGGGCGGGCGCACCTGGTACTTGCCCTGCACCGTCAGCACGTCCGGAAAGTTGACCCCGGCCGCGCGCACGTCGACCACGACTTCGCCGGCACCGGGCACGAGATCCGGCAGTTCCTGCAAGGCCAGGCTGTCGGGCGGGCCCCAGTGTTCGCAACGAATGGCTTTCATGGCATCTCCTGTCTGGAAGTTTGGAAAAGGGCCGAATTATGCCCTACGGAATGCCCGCATTGCCCCGTATTCGAGGCGGGTAGCGCATTTGTGCGCCCGCAAAATGGCCGAGGTCCGGAACGCTAGAGTCATGGATGGACATGCGGGAACGAGTGGGCATTGAGGCATTGAATGGGGGAAATGGCAATGGCGATCAGGTACGGCTGTTTCTTCAGCTATGCCCACGGGCGACACGACTTGATGAACCGGTTCAAGACCGCGCTGGCCGATGCGCTGCGCTGCTACCTCGAGCCCTATTTCGACAACGAAGACGAATTGTTCATCGATACCGAGCAGCTCGGCGGGGGCGACGACCTCGACCGCAAGATCGCCCGCGCCATGTGCGAGAGCGTCTGCATGATCCTCATCTACACACCCAAATACGAAGCGCACGCCTACACGCGACGCGAATATGCCGCGATGCGCCTGCTCGAGGCCGAACGCAGCCAGTGGTACACCTTGCCGAGCCACCTGATTATCCCGGTGATCATGACCCAGCATCCGGATCGCCTGCCGCCGCAAATTGCGAGTTCCACCTTTTATGTCGATTTCTCGCATTTCACGATGGCGACCGCAGACCTGAAATCGAACCCCGATTTCCTGCCCGATATCGACAAGATGGTGAAGCGGATTGCGACCCATTACCAGTACCAGAAAATGTACATGCCGCCTGGTCATGATTGCAACCAATTCGTGCTCCCCGATGTCCCACCCGAGTGGCGTGCCGTCCCGGATCTGACCTTTCCGAAAAAATGAGGAGCTCATGGAAATCAACCGCATCACGCTTCCCCCGATCAGCGGCCCCGGCGAAGTGACCACTTTTTATTCGTTTGAAAACGGCGCCGCGCGCAGCCTCGCGCTCGCCGATGCGGCGGTACTGCTCGCGAACCGGCAAAACGCCACGGTGCCGGTGCTGATGATCGACTGGGACACCGAAGCCCCCGGCCTGCACCACCTGTTCCCCGGTTGCGACGAACGCTACGAGAGCGAGCGGCCGGAGCCGGCGCGGCATGGCGCGTTCGCGGCCACCGGAAGGCGGTTCGAGCCGGGGAGGCATGAGGCGGGGAGGCATGAGGCGGGGAGGCCGGGGCACGAGCGGCCGGGACACGACAGGCCGGGCCATGAGAGGCTGGGCAAGGACAGGCAGGACCATGAAAAAACCGCCCATCTCCGGACGGGCGCGGCGCGTCCCGACGCAGCCCGCCCCGAGCCGGGCCGCCCCGGCCTGCTCGAATACTTCGAAGCCTGCCGCGAGCAGCTCGACACGCTCACCCGTACCTGCGCCGACCTCGACCACGAAGAACGCGCACGGTTGGTGCTCGAGGCGATCGACTGGGAAGCCTATGTCGAACGGGTGGACCAGAGCCGCACCCTGTACCTGATGCGCGCCGGCTGCTTCGACGACAGCTACGGCGAGCGCGCCGACCGCATGGACTGGGACGGATTGTTCGCCGCCTGCCCGGCGCTGTTCCGGGCCTTCGCCAGGCATTTGACGCGCCAGTTCCGGCACGTGCTGATCGACTGCCGCGGCGGGCGCTCGGCGGCGGTGAGCATCTGCACCACGCTGCTCCCCGACCGGCTGGTCGGCCTGTTCACCCCGAATGCGCGCAGCCTCGACGGCCTGTCCGGGGTCGTCACGCGCGCCATCGAATACCGCTGCAGCCACGAGGAGGCGCAGCACCCGCTGCTGGTCTACCCGCTGCCTTGCGGCGTCGACAGCCTCGACGCCGAGCGCCGCATGCTGTGGCGCCGCGGCGACCCGCACAAGGGCAGCGTCGGCTACCAGGCGGCGCTCGAGCAACTGCTGCGCAACTGCTACGGCCTGTCCCAGTTGTCCCTCGACAGCTATCTCGACGAAGTGCAGCTGCATGGGGCCGTCGCGGCCGGCGCGGCCGAGCACCTGGGCGCGGCGCCGGAACGCGACGCCGACCGCCTGTCGCAGACCCGCGCCATCGAGGCGCTGCTCGGCTGGCTCGCTCCCGGACGTTTCCCGTGGCAGTCGCGCGCGGAGCTCGATTTGGTCGATGCGATCGGCGCCGCGCGCGCCGCGCTGGCGGCCGGCGAACGCCATGGCACGCGGGCGCTGGACTTCGACGCGAACGGCGCGGTGCTGGCGCGCGAGCTGATGCGCCTGGGCGAGCTGCACCGCCGGCAGGGACGCCTGGCCCAGGCCCACGAGTGCTTCTTCGAAGCCATGCTGCTGCGCTCGCGCCTGCACGGCGACGACCATCCCGACACCCGCGCCAGCCGTGCCATGCTGGCCACCGTCCTGCGCGAGCGCGGGCGCCTGCGCGAAGCGCTGCAGCAGTCCGAAGCCCTGCTCGAACACTGCATGCGCGCGGCCGGCGCCGACCATCCGGAAACGCTGGCCGCGAAATCGGCGCTGGCGGCCACGCTCGCCCGGCTGGAAGAGTTTGCGCGCGCGCTGGCGCTGCACGAGGAGGTGACCGAGGCCTGCGAGCGGCTGTATGGCCCCGGCCATATCGCCACCCTCGACGCGCTGGCCGGACAGGCGCGCACGCTCGCCGGCCACGGCGAATACTCGCGTGCGCGCATGCTCTACGAGCGCGTGCTCGAGGGGCGCCAGCGCATCCTCGGCACCGAGCACGAAGACACGCTGCGCTGCACCGGGCTGCTGGCGACGCTGCTGCGCGACATGGGCGACCTCGGCAATGCACGCAAGCTGCAGGAGCTGGTGCTCAAGGTGCGCGAGCGCCGCCTCGGGCCCGACGCCCCGGTCACGCTGCAGGCGCGCGAGGCGCTGGCGGAAACCTTCGCGGCCCAGGGCGACCTGGGGGCGGTGCGCGACATGCAGCAGTCGCTCGCCACGGCACGCGCACGGCGGCTCGGGGACGACCACCCCGATACCCTCGGCGTGTTGTTGCGGCTGGCCTCGACGCTGAGCCAGCAGGGCGAACTCGAGGAGGCAAGGCAGCTGCAGCAGCACGTCGTCAGCCAGCACGAGCGCCTGCGCGGCATGGACGACCACGAAACCCTGCGCAGCAAGCGCATGCTGGCCGAAACCCTGTCGAGCCAGGGGCATAGCGGCGCGGCGCGCCGGCTCGAACAGAGCGTGGAGGAGGGCGGCAACCGCCTGCACCAGCTGCGCGCGATGTCGGCCGGCCTGCACGATGCTGCCTGCGGCACTGCATCCGGCACAGGCGCCGGCAGCGGCAGCGGGGCCAGCACCGGCCACGGCATCGGCATGGGCGCGCCGGCCGCCGGAGCAGTCGGGGGCGCGGAACCGCGCACGCTGCGCGCGGCGTCCGGGCAGCCGGTTCCGCACGAAGCGCTCGAGCACAGGCTGGGCCAGCTGCACAAGCTGGTCGAGGCCGGGCGCGGGCGCGAGGCGCGGGTGCTGGCCGACAGCCTGCGCGAAACCATCCTGCGCCCGACCGTGGCGCAGCCGCTGCGGCGGCGCGGCGTGGCGCTGATCAAGCAGGTTTATCTCGACGACGGCGACAAGGATGCCTTGCTGGCATTCACCGAGGACGAGGTCGCCTCGCTCGAGGGAGCCCTGCTGGAGGCGGCGGGAGGGTGGCCGCTGACGCTGCGCTGATAACGGGGCGCGGCTGAGGGGCGCAACTGAAGGCGGGCAACTGAAGGGGCATTCGCGGGCGGGCCTGCGCCATTTGCTGGCGGGTCTGCAAGCGGATTCAATCCGGTCGGCAAGCAGACCGGCAAGCGGTCCGCACAGGGCAGCAAGCGGCCGCGAACGCGAGCCCAAGCGCATTGCAAGCCCTGCAAGTCCCTGCCGCGGCGTCGTGCCGGGACAACAGCGCCATGCCCCGCAGGCGAGAAATTATGTATCCTGAACGCGCGATCAAAGCGTTGCTTCAGGTAAAATCGCGTGATGCGAATTCTTATCAGTAACGACGACGGCTACCTCGCCCCAGGCATCAATGCCCTGGCCGAGGCCCTTGCGGACGTCGCCGAGATCATCGTGGTCGCACCCGACAGCAACCGCTCGGGCGCGTCGAACTCGCTTACCCTGGACCGTCCGCTCTCGGTCACGCAGGCTGCCAACGGCTTTTATTATGTGAACGGCACGCCCACCGATTGCGTCCACATCGCGCTGACCGGCATGCTCGATGCGCTGCCCGACCTGGTGGTGTCCGGCATCAACAACGGCCAGAACATGGGCGACGACACCCTGTATTCCGGCACCGTCGCGGCCGCCACCGAAGCCTTCCTGTTCGGGGTGCCGGCGATCGCCTTTTCGCAGGTCCACCACGGCTGGGCCCATCTCGACGCTGCGGCCCGGGTCGCGCGCGAGGTGGTGCTGCGCGGTTTCGACGTGCTGGCCTCGCCGTACTTACTGAACGTTAATATTCCGAACCTGCCCTACGAGGCGATGGGCGCGCTGACGCCGACCCGCCTCGGGCGCCGCCACCAGGCCGAGCCCGTGATCCGCGCGCAAGACCCGCGTGGGCGCGAGATCTTCTGGATCGGCGCACCGGGCGCCTGCCGCGATGCGAGCGAGGGTACCGACTTCCACGCTACCGCGAACGGGCTGGTGTCCATCACGCCGCTCCAGGTGGACCTGACGCACAAGCCGCAGCTCGAGCTGCTGACACGGGGACTGGCATGAACGATACGCCCGAGCGCAAGACTTTTCCATTGCCGCTGTCGTCGGTGACGAGCGGCGCGCGCAAGCCGGGCGCACCGGCGCCGGTCGCCACGCCGCAGACGGCGACCAAGAACGCCGCGCGCGCGGTCGGCGGCGCCCAGCCGCCGAAGGGGCCGCAGCCCGGTCCCAAGCTGCCGGGGTATGCGATGCCGGCGGCGCCGACCGCCCCGCTGGCGACGCGCTCCGACCTGATGGCCACCGAGGCGATCCGGCGCGCGATGGTGGCCCGGGTCGCGGGGCAGGGCGTGCGCGACCAGCTGGTGCTGTCCGCCCTCGAGGCCGTGCCCCGTCACCTCTTCATCGAGCCGGCGCTCTCCGGTCAGGCCTATATCGACGCTTCGCTGCCGATCGGCCACCACCAGACCATTTCCCAGCCCTACATCGTCGCCCGCATGATCGAAGCGATGCGCGAAGGCAGGGGCAACCTGGGCAGTGTGCTGGAGATCGGCACCGGCTGCGGCTACCAGGCCGCGGTGCTGGCGCGGGTCGCCGGCGAAGTGTATTCGATCGAACGCATCAAGCCCCTGCACGAGCTCGCCAAGGCCAACCTGCGGTCCTTGCGCCTGTCCAACCTGCGCTTGCACTACGGAGATGGTATGCTCGGGCTCGCACAGGTTGCCCCTTTTGATGGCATCATCCTAGCCGCGGCCGGAATGGAAGTGCCGCGCGCCCTGCTCGAACAGCTCGCCATCGGCGCCCGGCTGGTCGCCCCCGTCGGCGGGCAGGTGCAGCACTTGCAGCGCATTACCCGCCTCGGCAAGTCCGAGTGGGCCAGCGAAACGCTGGAAGCCTGCCATTTTGTCCCCTTACGCCCTGGCACCATCTGAGGATGACCAGGCCGTGATAAAAAGTAAATGAGAATGAAACAAACACCCCGTTTAGTCCTGCTGACCCTGACCTTAGGCTTGATCGCCGGCTGTACCACCTCCACCCGCCAGGTACCGATTGTCGAACGTCCCGTTTCGGGCGCGCAGGCACGTACCCCGGCGCGCGCCGAAGCGCCACGCGCGGACGCCCGCGGCACCTACACCGTACGCCCAGGCGACACGCTGCTGCGCATCGCGCTCGACCATGGCCAGAATTACCGCGAACTGGTCACCTGGAACAACCTGCGCGACCCGGACGACATCAAGGTCGGCCAGGTGCTGCGCGTCGCGCCCGAGGAGCGTGCCACGCGCTCCGCCGCAGTCGTGACCCAGCCGGTGCCGATGCCACCGGAAACCCGTCCGGCCGTGCCGCGCAAGACCACGCCGCGCGCCGACAAGCGTCCGGCCGACAGCGATGTCGCCGAGGCGCCGCGTTCCGGCGAAAAGGCCGAGGTCGTGGTCGCCGCAAGCAACACCTCCGCCGCGGTGGCGTCGCCTGCTCCGGCAGCCGGTGCGCGCGTGGGCGCCACCGTCACCGCCCAGGACGACGAGAAGCTGAGCTGGATGTGGCCGTCGGACGGCCGCATCGTCGCCACCTTCGACGAAGGCAAGAACAAGGGCATCGATATTGCCGGACGCGCGGGACAGCAAGTCATGGCGGCAGGCGCGGGCAAAGTAATGTACGCTGGCAGCGGCATCCGAGGTTATGGTAACCTCGTCATCGTTAAACACAGCAACAGCTTGCTGTCGGCCTATGCCCATAACCGCGCTATTGTCGTGAAGGAAGGCGACAACGTGGCGAAGGGCCAGGTAATCGCCGAGATGGGCGATTCCGACGCCGACTCGGTGAAGCTGCATTTCGAGATTCGCCAGCAGGGCAAACCAGTCGATCCGTCGAGGTTCTTGCCCAGCCGTTAAAGCGTGTGAGAAACCGTTCTCACATGCTCGTAGAGAGGGCCAATGACGCTGCCGCCGCACTCCCAGGATCACGACGTTCCCGACGAACTGCCTGACGAACTGGAGGGCGAGGGCGCGTCGGGCGAGAACGAATATGGCGCCGGCGTGGCAAGCGATGGCGCCGATGTCGGCGCGATGCTACCGGGGGCGACCGCCGAGGTCGACAGCGTCGACGAGCTCAAGAAGGTGCTTGCCGCCGAGCTCTCCACCGATACCACCCAGCATTACCTGAACCAGATCGGCACGCGGCCGCTGCTGTCGGCCGCCCAGGAAGTGCATTACGCGACCCTGGCCAAGGCGGGCGATTTCGACGCGCGCCAAAAAATGATCGAACACAACCTGCGGCTCGTCGTCTCCATCGCCAAGCACTACATCAACCGCGGCGTCGTCCTGCTCGACCTGATCGAAGAGGGCAACATCGGCCTGATGCGCGCCATCGACAAGTTCGAGCCCGAGCGCGGATTCCGTTTCTCCACCTACGCCACCTGGTGGATCCGCCAGAGCATCGAGCGCGCCATCATGAACCAGGCGCGCACCGTGCGCCTGCCGGTGCACATGGTGCGCGAACTCAACAGCGTGCTGCGCGCCAAGTACCACCTGGAAGCGCGCCATCACGATGGCAAGGACGCCAGCGCCGAGGACATCGCCAGCCTGGTCGGGCGTCCGGTGGAGGAGGTGCAGGACATCCTGGCCCTGTCCGAGCACGCCGCCTCGCTCGACGCGCCGCTCGACAACGATCCCGGATCGAGCCTGATGGACATGCTGCCGGGCGAAGCCGAGGACAGCCCGGACATACGCGCCGAGCAGCACGAGATGACGGCGCTGGTGCGCGACTGGCTCACCCGCCTGCCCGAGAAGCAGCGCCTGGTCGTAATGCGCCGTTTCGGGCTCGACAATGACGATCCGGCCACGCTCGAGACGCTGGCCGAGCAGATGGGCGTGACGCGCGAGCGCGTGCGCCAGATCCAGCAGGAAGCGCTGGTCAAGCTGAAGCGGGCGATGGCGGCACGTGGCGTCGTGCGCGATTCCTTGCTATGATGCCGCCGGTCTTGTGAGCTGAATATCGCTGTCGTAGTTTCCATGCGACGGCAGCAGGCCGAAGTCGAGGCTGTCGGTTCACCCTCTGATCCGCTCCCACTGCTCACGCTTTCGCGTGGGCACGGGGTGCCCACCCTACATTCACGATTCTGTGTGGGCCTCGTGCCCGCCGATACCCAATGCAAGAAACTTTTATCGAAATTAAGTCGCTCGACGCGGATGCGCGCGGCGTCGGCCACCTCGAGAACGAGGACGGCACCCCGGGCAAGGTGATCTTCGTCGAGGACGCACTGCCGGGCGAGCGCGTCAGCTACGAAGTCAAGCGCAAGAAGAAGAACTGGGAATCGGGCCGCATGGTCACCCTGCAGCGCGCCTCGTCCATGCGCGTCGAAGCGCGCTGCGAGCACTTCGGCTACTGCGGCGGCTGCTCGATGCAGCACCTCGAGCCGTCGGCCCAGGTGGCGATCAAGCAGCGTACGCTGGAAGACAACCTCTGGCACCTGTCGAAGGTGAAGGCCGAGAACATCATGCGCCCGCTGTACGGCCCGACCTGGGGCTACCGCTTCCGCGCGCGCCTCTCGGTGCGCCATGTGGAAAAGAAGGGCACGGTGCTGGTCGGTTTCCACGAGCGCGCCTCGTCCTACGTGGCCGATATCCGTTACTGCCACATCCTGCCGCCGCACCTGGGCGGCATGCTGATGCCGCTGCGCGAGCTGGTCGGTTCGCTGTCGATCTACAACCAGATGCCGCAGATCGAAGTGGCGGTCGGCGAAGAGTCGACCGCACTGGTGCTGCGCATCATGGCGCCGCTGAGCAAGAAGGACGAGGAGCTGGTCAAGGCCTTCGCCGACGAGTGGGGCATCCAGTGGTGGCTGCAGCCGAAGGGCCCGGACACGGTCTACCCGTTCTACCCACTGGACAAGGAGCTGTACTACACGCTGCCGGAATTCGGCGTGCGCATGCCTTTCAAGCCGACCGACTTCACCCAGGTGAACCACCAGATCAACCGCGCCCTCGTGCACAAGGCCTTGGGCCTGCTCGAAGTGCAGCCGAACGACCGCGTGGCCGACCTGTTCTGTGGCCTGGGCAACTTCACGCTGCCGCTGGCAACCCAGGCGCGCGAAGTCGTCGGCATCGAGGGCAGCACCGTGCTGTCGGCACGCGCGCTCGATAACGCCAAGGCCAACGGCCTGCATGAGAAGACGACCTTTTACACGCGCAACCTGTTCGAAGTCACCGCCAACGACCTGATCGAACTTGGCCGCTTCGACCGCATGCTGATCGACCCGCCGCGCGACGGCGCGATCGCGCTGGCGCTGGCCCTGGCCGAGCTGCGCGAGTTCGGCAAAACCGAGTTCCTGCCGCAGCGCCTTGTCTACGTCTCGTGCAGCCCCTCGACGCTGGCGCGCGACGCCGGCATCCTGGTGCACCGCGCCGGTTACGTGATGAAAAAGGCGGGCGTGGTCAACATGTTCCCGCATACCTCGCACGTGGAATCGGTGGGTGTGTTCGAGCTGGCGTAATCCGGTTACGAAAGACCAAAAAAAAGCCGACCCTCGGGTCGGCTTTTCATTTTATGCAGCAGCGATCAGTCGTCGCCACCCATGATGCCCAGCAGGCGCAGCAGGGCGGTGAATACGTTGAACACGTCCAGGTAGATCGCCAGGGTCGCGGTAATGTAGTTGGTTTCGCCGCCGTTCACGACGCGGTTCACGTCGTACAGGATGAAGGCCGAGAACACGCCGATCATCAGCACCGAGATCACGATCGTCAGGACCGGCATCTGCAGGAAGATGTTGGCGACGATGGCCAGCAGGATCACGACCGCGCCGGCCGTCAGCCAGCTGCCCATGCCTGCCAGGTTGCGCTTGGTGGTGGTGGCGATGCTGGCCATCACGGCGAAGACGACCGCGGTGCCGCCGAAGGCGGTCATGATCAGGCTGCCGCCGTTCGAGTAGCCGAGCGTGTGGCGCAGCAGCGGGGTCAGCATCAGGCCCATGAAGAAGGTGAAGCCGAGCAGCACGAACACGCCGACCGCCGATTCCTTGGTCTTCTCGATGGCGTACATGAAGCCGAAGGCGATCGCCATGAAGACGATGAAGCCCATGAAGCCGCTGAACATCGGCAGGTTCATCGATACGCCGACGAAGGCGCCGAGCACGGTGGGGATCATCGACAGCGCAAGCAGCCAGAAGGTGTTGCGCAGGACTTTGTTGCGCGCGACCTGGCCTACGGCCACGTCGTAAGCGGGTTGCTTTTGCAGGATGGGATTCATGTTGCCTCCGGTTAGATAAAAATGTATTGCTACTGAAGCATAGCATGGGACCGCTGCGCCAAGGGGAGGCCTTAAGTGAGCCATAAGCCTGGCGCCGACGCAGCCCTTCAGCATTGACAGGGCGGATTTTCGCCGCCACTCTACCACTTTGGTGGTCAAAGCCGCAATATCGGTTATATGGGGCGAGGTATGGTAAAATCAAAGGTTGATTGAGCTCTCAACTTCTCGATTTAAACCTTTCTTTTTATTGGAGTTTTTACATGGCAATCGAACGCACCCTGTCGATCATCAAACCAGACGCAGTTGCAAAAAACGTGATCGGCCAAATCTACAGCCGCTTCGAAAACGCTGGCCTGAAGATCGTTGCTGCCCGCATGACCCAGCTGACCCGCGAACAGGCTGAAGGTTTCTACGCTGCCCACAAGGAGCGCGGCTTCTTCAAGGACCTGGTCGACTTCATGGTCTCGGGCCCGGTCATGATCCAGACCCTGGAAGGCGAAAACGCCGTCCTGGCACACCGCGACCTGATGGGCGCGACCGATCCGAAGAAGGCTGAAAAGGGCACCATCCGCGCCGATTTCGCCGATTCGATCGATGCCAACGCCGTGCACGGTTCGGACGCTGTCGAAGCTGCCAAAGTCGAAATCGCTTACTTCTTCCCAGAACTGAAGTAATCGACTCACCGTATCAAGAACCGCTCGCCCGCGGCCCCAAGGTCGGCGCGAGCGGGGTTATTTGGAAACACAACAGGACAAACATGACGACTCTCACCAACCTGCTGGACTTCGATCCCGCGCAACTCGTCGCCTATTGCGCCGAATTGGGTGAGAAGCCGTTCCGCGCCAAGCAATTGCAGCGCTGGATCCACCAGTTCGGCGCCGCCAGCTTCGACGACATGACGGATCTCGCCAAGTCGCTGCGCGAAAAACTGAAGACCCGGGCCGAAGTCCGCGCGCCGGGCATCATCAGCGACCATACCTCCACCGACGGCACCCGCAAGTGGCTGGTCGACGTCGGCAACGGCAACGCGGTCGAAACCGTGTTCATCCCGGAAGAAAACCGCGGCACGCTGTGCATCTCGACCCAGGCCGGCTGCGCCGTGAACTGCCGCTTCTGCTCGACCGGCAAGCAGGGCTTCAACCGCAACCTGACGGTGGCCGAGATCATCGGTCAGCTGTGGATGGCCGAGTTCGAGCTGCGCCGCACCAAGGGCATCGAGCCGGGCCCGAAGGGCGAGCGCCAGATCACCAACGTGGTCATGATGGGCATGGGCGAACCGCTGCTGAACTACGAGCCGACCGTCACCGCCCTCAAGATGATGCTCGACGATAACGCCTACGGCCTGTCGCGCCGCCGCGTGACCCTGTCGACCTCGGGCGTGGTGCCGAACATCGACAAGCTGTCCCAGGACTGCCCGGTGGCGCTGGCCGTGTCGCTGCACGCGTCGAACGACGCCCTGCGCGACATCCTGGTGCCGCTGAACAAGAAATACCCGCTGCGCGAACTGCTGGCCGCGTGCAAGCGCTACCTCGAATTCGCGCCGCGCGACTTCATCACTTTCGAGTACTGCATGCTCGACGGCTTCAACGACAGCGACGAGCACGCGCGCGAACTGATCGCGCTCGTCAACGACCCGGCTACCGGCATCAACTGCAAGTTCAACCTGATTCCCTTCAATCCGTTCCCGGAATCGGGCCTGACGCGCTCGAAGAACCCGCGCATCAAGGCCTTCGCCCAGGTGCTGATGGACGCCGGCATCGTCACCACCGTGCGCAAGACGCGCGGCGACGACATCGACGCCGCCTGCGGCCAGCTGGCCGGCGAAGTGCAGGACCGCACCAAGGTCGCCCAGCGCATGGAAAAGATGGCCGAGTACCAGAAGAAGTTCGGCGCCGATTTCGGCCGCATCGTGGAGATCCCTTCTTGAAAAGGGCCGCGGCAGGCTTGTCCAGCGACCAGGGCGTGCGCAACCAGGCAACGCCCGGCTGTTCGCGCCTGATGGCGCTCGGCAGCGCTGCCGCGCTCTGCCTGCTGGCGGCCTGCGCCGCGCCGGGCAGCAGCACCGGCGAACTGAAAACCGCATCCGACGTGACCGCCGCCGAAAAGCGCGCCGGCATCCGTCTGCAGCTCGCGGTCGGCTATTACCAGCAGGGCAAGTACGATATCGCCCTCGACGAGATCAAGCAGGCCCTGGCCGCCGATCCCGATTACGCCGATGCCTACGGCATGCGCGCGCTGATCTATACGGCGATGGGGCAGGTGCCGCTGGCCGACGACAATTACCGCCACGCGCTGCGCCTGGCGCCGCGCAACCCGGAGCTGGCCAACAACTACGGCGCCTTCCTGTGCCAGACGGCCAACCGCCCGGTCGAGGCCATGCGCCAGTTCGACGCCGCGCTGAAGAACCCGAGCTACCAGACGCCGGTGAGCGCCATGGTGAATGCAGGCGTGTGCAGCCTCAAGAGCAAGAATCACGACGCGGCCGAGCGCTACCTGCTCGATGCGCTGCGTTACAACCCCGAACTGCCCGCCACCCTGGCCGGGTTGGGGCGGGTCTACTACGAGCGGCGCGACTACCAGCGCGCCGGTTTTTTCATTAACCGCCTGACAGAGGTGTCGAAGCTCGACGCCCTGTCCGCCGACGCGTTGTGGCTCGCCTTGCGGGTGCAGCGCAAACTGGGCGAACGCTCGATGGAGGCCAGCCTCGTGGCGCAGCTGCGGCGGCGCTTCCCCGGCTCGCCCGAGTACCTGGCGTACGAGCGCGGGGCATTCGATGAGTGAGACGACTATGACTTCAGAGCGCGCAGACCAGAGCGCCACGCCGGACAACCACCAACGCGAACCGGGGGCAACGCTGGCCGCGCAACGCGAGGCGCTGGGGTGGACGATCGAGCAGGTGGCCGAGCAGCTCAAGCTCGCCGTGCGCCAGGTGGTGGCCATCGAAAAGGGCGATTTCGCGGCCCTGCCGAGCCCTGCCGTGACGCGCGGCTTCGTGCGCGCCTACGCCAAGGTCCTGCGCCTCGACCCGGCGCCGCTGGTGGCGATGATCCCGATGGATAATCCCGTGCCGGCGGAGGCGCCTGGCGCCTCGGCCCGCCGCGAGCGCCAGACTTCGTTCTCGCAGTCGCGCTACCCGACCCACGGCAAGCGCTCCAGCCTGCCGCTGGCCTGGATCGCCGGCGTCGCCGTAGTGGCCGCCGCCGGCTTCGCGGTCTGGCATTTCGGCCTGCTGCCGCTGCCGGGCAGCGACGCGCCTGCCAACAGCACCGGCAACGCCGAACTCATCACCACGCCGGCCGGCACGGCGCCCGGCGCCAACGCACCGGTGCCCGACAGCGTGCTCAATCCTTCGGTGCCGCTGATTTCGGTGCCGGGACCGGCAGCCGGTGGCGCTGCCGCCCCAGCCGCGGGTACGGCAGGCACCGCAGGGACGCCAGCCGCTCCTGCTGCCGTTCCGCCGGCTGTCGCGACGACGACGCCGGCGACCACCGCACCAGGTGCGGCACCGGCGGCGACGCCAGCAGCAACGCCGGCCGCAACGACGCCGGCTGCAGCGCCAGCTACCGCCGCACCGGCCGCCGGCGCCAATACCCTGGTGCTGACCGTGCGCGAGGATTCCTGGATCGAAGTGCGTCCGCAGGGCGGCAAGGCGCTGATTTCGCGCCTCGTCAAGGCCGGCAGCACCGAGACCGTCGAGGTGCCGGGCACGGCGACGCTGGTGGTCGGCAATCCGGCCGGCGTCTCGGCCACGCTGCGCGGCGCCGCCGTCGCGCTGCCGCCGGTGCCGGGCAAGACGATCTCGCGCGTGACCATCAAGTAAAGAACAACCATGAACCTGCCCGCCAGCGGGGCAGGGACCATACAACGAGCAAAGCAATGACTTCTACGAACCTGCCCATTCCTTCCGGTCCGATGGCGCGCCGCGCCAGCCGCCGCGTGCTGGTCCAGCATGGCGAGCGCAAGGTCTGGATCGGCGGCGACGCCCCGGTGGTCGTGCAATCGATGACGAACACCGACACCGCCGACGTGATCGGCACCGCCATCCAGATCAAGGAGCTGGCGCGCGCCGGCTCCGAGATGGTGCGCCTGACCGTCGACAAGCCGGAAGCGGCCGCGGCCGTGCCGGCGATCCGCGAGCAGCTCGACCGCATGGAAGTGGACGTGCCGCTGGTCGGCGATTTCCACTACAACGGCCACATCCTGCTGCGCGACTTCCCGGAGTGCGCCGCCGCCCTGTCGAAATACCGCATCAATCCGGGCAACGTGGGGCAGGGCGCCAAGCGCGACGCCCAGTTCGCGCAGATGATCGAAGTGGCGATGCAGCACAACAAGCCGGTGCGCATCGGCGTCAACTGGGGCAGCCTCGACCAGAGCCTGCTGGCGCGCATCATGGACGAGAACGCCGCGCGCGCGAATCCGTACTCGGCGCAGGCGGTAATGTACGAAGCCCTGATCACCTCGGCCATCGAGAACGCCGTGCGCGCCGAGGAAATCGGTCTGGCGAAAGACAAGATCATCCTGTCGTGCAAGGTCTCGGCCGTGCAAGACCTGATTGCCGTCTACCGCGAACTGGCGCGCCGCTGCGACTATCCGCTGCACCTGGGCCTGACCGAGGCCGGCATGGGCAGCAAGGGCATCGTCGCCTCGACCGCCGCGCTGTCGGTGCTGCTGCAGGAAGGCATCGGTGACACCATCCGCGTCTCGCTCACCCCGGAACCGGGCGGCGACCGCACCAAAGAGGTCGTGGTGTCGCAGGAAATCCTGCAGACCATGGGCCTGCGCAAGTTTACCCCGATGGTGATCGCCTGCCCGGGCTGCGGCCGCACGACCTCGACCGTGTTCCAGGAACTGGCCGACAACATCCAGAGCTTCCTGCGCGAGCAGATGCCGGAATGGAAGAAGTCGTATCCGGGCGTGGAAGCGATGAACGTGGCCGTGATGGGCTGCATCGTCAACGGGCCGGGCGAATCGAAGCATGCGAACATCGGCATCAGTTTGCCGGGCACCGGCGAATCGCCGGCGGCGCCGGTGTTTGTCGATGGGCAGAAGGTGGCCACGCTGCGCGGCGAGCGGATCGTGGATGAGTTCCAGAACATTGTTTTGGAATACGTGAAGAAGAATTATGGGCGAGCCGGGGTTTCGAGCGACATGTCGCTCGCCGGCGCAGCGACCCAGGCGTGAGCCTGGGGCTGGGGAGGAGCTTGCCCAGCCTTGAGCAGAATAGAAATCGAATCAACGTAGGTGGGCGCCCCGGCGCCCACCGTGCGAACCGAAGAAATAAACATGTCCAAACCAGAAAAAATCGTCGCCATCAAAGGCATGAACGACATCCTCCCGGCCGACGCGCCGATGTGGGAGCTGTTCGAAAACACCGCTGAAACGATCCTGAAAAGCTACGGCTACCAGAAGATCGTCACCCCGATCGTCGAGGAAACCGGCCTGTTCGCGCGCGCCATCGGCGCCGTCACCGACATCGTCGAGAAGGAAATGTATTCCTTCACCGATTCGATGAACGGCGACCAGCTGACCCTGCGCCCGGAAGGCACGGCCGGCGTCGTGCGTGCGGTGCTCGAACACAACATGGTCTACGATGGCCCGAAACGCCTCTGGTACAAGGGCCCGATGTTCCGCCACGAGCGTCCGCAGCGCGGCCGCTACCGCCAGTTCTTCCAGTTCGGCGCGGAAGCGGTCGGCTTTGCCGGCCCGGACATCGACGCGGAACTGATCATGCTGTGCCGCCGCCTGTGGGACGACCTCGGCCTGCAGAACGTGCGCCTGGAGCTGAACTCCATCGGTAACGCGGAAGAGCGCCTGCGCCACCGCGCCGACCTGATCGCCTACTTCGAGCAGCACGCCGACATCCTCGACGCCGAAGCCAAGCGCCGCCTGCACAGCAACCCGCTGCGCATCCTCGACACCAAGAACCCGGCCATGCAGGAGATGGTGAACGGCGCGCCTCAGCTGCTGTCCTACCTGGGCGAAGAATCGCTGGCCCACTTCGAAGGCGTCAAGAAGCTGCTCGACCGTAACAACGTGCAGTTCACCGTCAACCCGCGCCTGGTGCGCGGCCTCGATTACTACAACCGCACCGTGTTCGAATGGGTCACCGACGAGCTGGGCTCGCAAGGCACCATCTGCGCCGGCGGCCGCTACGATCCGCTGATCGAGCAGTTCGGCGGCAAGGCGACCCCGGGCGTCGGTTTCGCGATGGGCATCGAGCGCATCATCGAGCTGATGAAGGGCCTGGGCGAACCGGCGCAACCGAGCCAGTGCGACGTCTACATGGTGCACCAGGGAGAAGAAGCCCAGGTGCAGGCCTTCATCCTGGCCGAGCGCCTGCGTGATGCCGGCCTGGACGTTGTGTTACATTGCGCAACGCCAACGGGTGCGGGCAGCTTCAAGAGCCAGATGAAGAAGGCCGATGCCAGCGGCGCGGCCTTTGCGGTGATCCTGGGCGAAGACGAAGTGGCGAACAGCGTGGCGGCCGTCAAGTCGCTTCGTGGCGAGGCAGGCGAGCAGCAGCAGGCCAGCGTCGCCTTCGACAAGGTCGTCGATCACGTGGTCGATGCCATCATCGGCGACCACGATCACGACCACGATCACGTTCATTACCACCCGTAATAAATAGAAGCATTGATTCATAGATTCCATTCATCGATTTAATATAACTGCGACTAGACGAACGACATGGCATACGACCTCGAAGAACAAGAACAGATTGCCTCTTTCAAGGCTTTCTGGGCAAAGTACGGCAACCTGATCACCTGGGTGCTGATCCTGGCGCTGGGCGCTTTCGCCGCCTACAACTTCTGGACCAAGCACCAGCGCGACCAGGCCGTCGGCGCCTCGGCCCTGTACGACGAGCTGACCGATGCCGTGACCGCCAAGGACAACGCCAAGGCCCAGCGCATCGCCGGCGACATCCAGGCCAAGTTCAAGCGCACCGCCTACGCGCAGATGAGCGCCCTGGGCGCGGCCAAGACCGCCTTCGAAGCGAACGACCTGAAGACCGCGAAAGCCCAGCTGCAATGGGTGGTCGACAACGGCAACGACGAGTACAAGTCGGTGGCCCAGCTGCGCCTGGCCGGCGTCCTGCTCGACGAAAAGAACTACGACGGCGCCCTGAAGCTGCTGAACGGCGAGTTCCTCCCGCAGTTCACCGGCGAAGTGGCCGACCGCAAGGGCGACGTGCTGGTCGCGCAGAACAAGATTGCCGAAGCCCGCAACGCCTATGTGGCAGCGCTGGCAGCGATGGGTGCGAAGCATCCTGGCACCCAGCTGGTGCGCATCAAGCTCGAAGCCATCGGCGGTACCGTCCCGGCTGCGTCGGCTGATCAGAAAGCTGCGTAAGAAGGTTCGCGCAAAGCCCGCGGCCGCCGTTCCCGGTGGTCGCGGGCTTTGCGTCCTTCTGATTCTCAACAGACTTAGAACAAGGTAAAAGAAAATGCGTATTACCCGTAAGCTGGTTGGTGTCGGTGTCCTGGCCCTGATGACGGGCTGCTCGACCTTGAGCTCGCTCAATCCGTTCGCGTCGAAATCCAAGGGCAGCGAACCGGCCCCGCTGGTCGAACTGAAGGGCACGATGGCTGTGCGCACCGCCTGGAAACTCGACATCGGCAAGGCACGGGGTTACCAATTCTCGCCTGCACTGGCCGGCAATACCGTGATCATGGCCGGCGCCGACGGCGACATCGCCCGCGTCGAAGCCGCCGACGGCCGCCAGATGTGGCGCATCAAGGCCGGCACCGGCCTGACCGCCGGCGTCGGCACCGACGGCAACGTGATCGTCGTCGGCGCCGCCGACGGCGTCCTGATGGCTTTCGACATGGACGGCAAGGCGCTCTGGAAGAGCCAGCTGTCGAGCGAGATCCTCTCGGCTCCGGCCGTGGGGCAGGGCGTCGTCGTGGCGCGCAGCATCGACAACCGCATCGTCGGCATCGACGCCGCCACCGGCCAGAAGAAATGGACCGTCCAGCGTAATTCGCCGGCCCTGACCCTGCGCACGGCGCCGGGCATGGTCGTGCACAATGCCGATGTGATCATCGCCCAGCCGGCCGGCAAGCTCGGCTCCTTCCTGCTGGCCACCGGCGCCCCGCGCTGGGAGGTCGAAGTGGGCCTGGCGCGCGGCGCCACCGAACTCGAGCGCGTTACCGACATCGGCGGCGCTCCCGTGATCTTTGAGACCGACGTCTGCGCCGTGGCCTACCAGGGCCGCGTCGCCTGCTACGAAATCGCCTCGGGCACGCCGCGCTGGACGCGCGACCTGTCGTCCACGGTCGGCGTGGCGGTCGACCAGCGCTTCGTGTTCGCCGCCGACGACAAGGGCGCGCTGCACGCGTTCGACCGCGACGGCGGCGCCAGCGCCTGGAAGAACGACAAGCTGGCCTTCCGCGGCCTGTCGACCCCAGCCTCCTTCGGCCGCGCGGTCGCGGTCGGCGACTACCAGGGTTACATCCACTTCCTGTCGCGCGAGGACGGCAGCTTCCTCTCGCGCGCCGCCACCGACGGCAGCAGTATCATCGGCACGCCACTGGTTGCCGGATCGAACCTGATTTTTCAAACACAAAATGGAACTGTGACCGCCATCGCGGTCGAATAGAATAACTACATGAAGCCGGTAATTGCACTCGTTGGTCGCCCGAACGTCGGGAAGTCGACCCTATTCAACCGCCTGACCCGTTCGCGCGACGCGTTGGTGGCCGACCTCCCTGGCCTGACGCGCGACCGCCACTACGGCGAAGGGCGCATCGGCGAGCGGCCGTTCCTGGTGATCGACACGGGCGGTTTCGAGCCGGTCGCCAAGGAAGGCATCATGCACGAAATGGCGCTGCAGACGAAACAGGCGGTGGCGGAAGCCGACGTCGTCGTCTTCCTCGTCGACGGCCGCCAGGGCCTGACCCCGCACGACAAGACCATTACCGACTTCCTGCGCAAGTCGGGCCGCAAGGTCATGCTGGTCATTAACAAGTCGGAAGGGATGAAGTACACCTCGGTCACCGCCGAGTTCTACGAGCTCGGCATGGGCGACCCCTACGTCATTTCCGCCGCCCACGGCGACGGCGTGCACGACCTCGTCAACGAAGCGCTGGACGAAGCCTTCGCCCAGCGCCCGGCCGACGAGGAAGAACTCGAAAGCCAGGACTACGGCGTCAAGATCGCGCTGGTCGGCCGCCCGAACGTGGGCAAGTCGACCCTGATCAACACCCTGGTCGGCGAGCAGCGCGTGATCGCCTTCGACATGCCGGGTACCACCCGCGACTCGATCGAAGTGCCGTTCGAGCGCGAGGGCAAGCAGTACACCCTGATCGACACGGCCGGCATCCGCCGCCGCGGCAAGGTCTTCGAAGCCATCGAGAAGTTCTCGGTCGTCAAGACCCTGCAGTCGGTGTCGGAAGCGAACGTGGTCGTGCTGATGCTCGACGCCCAGCAGGATATTTCCGAGCAGGACGCGCACATCGCCGGCTTCATCCTGGAATCGGGACGCGCCCTGGTGGTGGCCGTCAACAAGTGGGATGGATTGACCTCCGACCAGCGCGACCAGATCAAGAACGACATCGACCGCAAGCTCGACTTCCTGGGCTTTGCCGAGATGCGCTTCATTTCGGCGCTGAAGGGCACCGGCATCAAGCAGCTGATGACCTCGGTGAACACGGCCTACGCCGCGGCGACCGCCAACCTGTCGACGCCGCGCCTGACGCGCGCCCTGCAGGAAGCGATCGAGAAACAGGAACCGAAGCGCAAGGGCAGCACCCGTCCGAAGATGCGCTATGCCCACCAGGGCGGCCAGAACCCGCCGGTCATCGTCATCCACGGCAATGCGCTCGACGGCGTTACCGAGCCTTACAAGCGCTACCTGGAAAAGCATTTCCGCGAGACCTTCAACCTGATCGGCACGCCGCTGCGGATTGAACTGCGCAGCGGGAAAAACCCGTTTGCGAAAGACCAGGGTTAAGCGTGCCGCGGCCGGCAAACCGCCCAGCAAACTTATCAGTTTCTTAGCAGTGACTTAAGCGCAGCGGTTTTGCCGGTATTTCAGGCTAGCAGTACGACAAAATCTGGCAAAACAGGTTACAGTACTTCCAGGCTATCGTTCGCAAAGCTGAATCTTGCCCCGTGCACTTGAAAAGGAGGCGCTTGCCTCCATTTTTTAAACTACAACAACATTACGGAGCTGTTATGAGCAACAAAGGGCAACTGTTACAAGACCCATTCCTCAATGCCTTGCGCAAAGAGCACGTCCCTGTCTCGATCTACCTGGTCAACGGGATCAAACTGCAGGGCCATATCGAGTCGTTCGACCAGTACGTCGTCCTGCTCCGCAACACCGTGACCCAAATGGTGTACAAGCATGCCATTTCCACCGTCGTACCGGCCCGCGCCGTCAATCTCAACCTCGAATCCGAAGCTGAGTAAGGCCGATGGCTGACGCCCCCGGCACTCCTTCCATGCGCGCCGCGCTCGTCGGCGTCGATTTCGGCGCGGTCGACTTCACGGCCAGCCTCGAAGAGCTGGCCCTGCTGGCGCGTTCCGCAGGCGCGGAACCGATCAATACCATCACGGCCAAGCGCAACGCTCCCGATCCTGCCTACTTCGTCGGCAGCGGCAAGGCCGACGAGATCGGCCTGGCGGCGAAGGCCGACGGCGCCGAGCTCGTCATCTTCAACCATGCCCTGTCCCCGGCGCAGCAGCGTAACCTCGAGCGCCGCCTCGAGATCCGCGTCATCGACCGCACCAGCCTGATCCTCGACATCTTTGCGCAGCGCGCCCAGAGCCACGAGGGCAAGCTGCAGGTCGAGCTGGCCCAGCTGCAGCACCTGGCCACGCGCCTGATCCGCGGCTGGACCCACCTGGAGCGCCAGAAGGGCGGTATCGGCCTGCGCGGCCCCGGCGAAACCCAGCTCGAGACCGACCGCCGGCTGATCGGCGAGCGGGTCAAGGCCCTGCGCGCGCGCCTGGCCAAGCTGCGCAAGCAGCACGAGACCCAGCGCCGCCAGCGCGGGCGCAACAATACCTTCTCCGTGTCCCTGGTCGGCTACACCAACGCCGGCAAGTCGACGCTCTTCAATACCCTGACCAAGGCCGGCGTCTACGTCGCGAACCAGCTGTTCGCGACGCTCGACACCACCAGCCGCCGCCTCTACCTGGGCGACGAGACGGGCAGCGTCGTCATCTCCGACACCGTCGGTTTCGTGCGCGAGCTGCCCCACCAGCTGGTGGCCGCCTTCCGCGCCACGCTCGAGGAAACCATCCACGCCGACCTGCTGCTGCACGTGGTCGACGGTTCCTCGCCGGTGCGCATGGAGCAGATCGAGCAGGTCAACGAAGTCTTGCGCGAAATCGGTGCCGACCATATTCCGCAGATCCTTGTGTGGAACAAGATTGATGCAGCCGACCTCCAGCCGGGGGTCGAACGTGATGAATATGATAAAATCAGCCGCGTTTTTATCAGCGCCAGGAGTGGTGCCGGCCTTGATCTGCTGCGCGACGCCATTGTCGAGGCAGCCACGTCGGCAGCCACGCAGTCTTCCTATCCGGCGCAAGGTCTGACCTCCAAGAACGAAGAGCAGGACGATGCAGCGCCGGAGTTCCTTGACGAGGACGACGGCGAAAGTATTCCAACCTCCACCCATGTCGGGCCACATTAGAAGCCTATGCTTGTTTCTTTATTCAAACGTTTCGGCATTAAACTTTCGCTGAACGATCCACGCTGGGGCAAAAATCCCGAAGGTGACCACAAAGCCCAGGAGGGCCGCCGTCCGGGCGAAGGTCCACCCGACCTCGACCAGATGTGGCGCGACTTCAATGCGCGCCTGAACCGCCTGTTCGGCAACCGCGGCAACAACGGCGGCGACGCCGGCGGCCCCTACCGCGGCGAAGGCCGCGGCGCGGGCATCACCGCCTCCGTCATCGGCTTCATCGTGCTCCTGATCTGGCTCGCCAGCGGCGCCTTCATCGTGCAGGAAGGGCAGGTCGGCGTAGTCACCACCTTCGGCCGCCTCTCGCACACCACCGGCGCCGGCTTCAACTGGCGCTGGCCGGCCCCGATCCAGGCCCACGAAACGGTTAACGTCTCGCAGGTGCGCACCGCCGAAGTCGGCTACCGCGACAACGTGCGCAACAAGCAGGCCGCCGAATCGCTGATGCTGACCGACGACGAAAACATCATCGACATCCAGTTCGCGGTGCAGTACACGCTGAAGGACCCGGTCGCCTGGGTCTTCAACAACCGCGACCAGGACGCGACCATCCGCCAGGTGGCCGAGACCGCCATCCGCGAAGTCGTCGGCCGCAGCAAGATGGACTTCGTGCTCTACGAAGGCCGCGAAAAGGTGGCGCTCGACGTGCACAACCAGATCCAGGCGATCATCGACCGCTACAAGCTCGGCGCGCTGGTCACCAACGTCACCATGCAGAACGTGCAGCCGCCGGAGCAGGTGCAGAGCGCTTTTGACGACGCGGTGAAAGCCGGCCAGGACCGCGCCCGTGCCCGCAACGAGGGCGAGGCCTATGCCAACGACGTGATCCCGCGTGCCCGTGGCGCGGCCTTCCGCCTGCTGCAGGACGCCGAAGCCTACCGCTCGATGGTCGTCGAAAACGCCACCGGTAATGCTTCGCGCTTCAGCCAGGTGGTGGCCGAGTACTCGAAGGCCCCGGGCGTGACCCGCGACCGCATGTACATCGACACGATGCAGGACATCTTCACCAGCACCAGCAAGGTGATGGTGGATGCCAAGTCGGGTTCCAACCTGCTGTACCTGCCGCTCGACAAGCTGATCGCCCAGGTGGCGGCCAACGACGCCGCCGTCGGCGCCGCCCGTTCGGGCGCGGTCCAGGTGCAGGAGCAGGGCGCAACGACGCCCACGCAGGAAGTAATGCAGACCATCGAGCAGGCGCGCCAGCGCGACAGCCGCGCTCGCGATACCTCACGTGACAGGGAGAGCCGTTAATGAACCGCCTCGTAACCATTTTCGTGGCGGGCTTCATTGCCCTGATGCTGCTGTCCTCGACCGTGTTCGTGGTCGACCAGCGCCGCTTCGCCATCGTGTTCGCACTCGGTGAAGTGCGCGAAGTCATCTCCGAACCGGGCCTGCACTTCAAGCTGCCGCCGCCGTTCCAGAACGTCATCTACCTCGACAAGCGCATCCTGACCCTGGATACGCCCGACGCCGACCGCTTCATCACGGCCGAGAAGAAAAACATCCTGGTCGACGCCTTCGTGAAGTGGCGCATCGTCGACCCGCGCCTGTACTACGTCAGCTTCAGCGGCGACGAACGCGCCGCGGCCAACCGCATGTCGCAGATCATCAAGGCGGCCCTGAACGACGAGATCACCAAGCGCACCGTGCGCGAAGTGATTTCGGGCGAGCGCGGCGCGGTGATGCAGGCGGTGCAGAACAAGGTCGTGGCCGAAGCCAAGCAGATCGGCGTCGGCATCGTCGACGTACGCCTCAAGCGCGTGGACTACATCGAGCAGATCAACGCCTCGGTCTACGACCGCATGCGCGCCGAGCGCGTGCGCGTGGCGAACGAGTTGCGTTCGACGGGTTCGGCCGAAAGCGAAAAGATCCGCGCCGACGCCGACCGCCAGCGCACCGTGATCCTGGCCGAAGCCTTCCGCGAAGCCGAGAAGATCAAGGGCGAGGGCGACGCCCGGGCCTCGGCGATCTACGCCGGCGCATTCGGCAAGAACCCGGAGTTCTACAAGTTCTACCGCTCGCTCGAAGCCTACCGCGCCAGCTTCAAGGCGCATGGCGACGTGATGGTGATCGATGCGAATTCGGAGTTCTTCAAGTATTTCAAGAATCCGGGCAGCAAATAAGAGGGCAGTCATCCGCCAGCAAGCCGCTGAACAAGAACGCCGCGTACTCCGCGGCGTTTTTCTTTGTGGCGCCGTGCGATTCGACGGCCTGTCCGGGAACGCAGGGGCGGGTCGCTAGAGCCCGAATCCTGCGGCCTGTCCCGTGAATGCATTGATGCCGGCATTCATTGCCGTAATCAGGGCGCGCTCTGCAATGCTGAGCTGGGGGTGCCAGATGTCGAAGATCAGCACGACGCGCAGCGCGTCGCTGTCGTTCCAGGCCTCGTGCTCGATCGTGTCGTCGAACACCCAGGCCTTGCCTTCCTCCCACGCGCGCGTATCGTTTCCGACCCGGAATCCGCAAGCCGGCGGCACGATGAGCGGCAGGTGGGTCACCAGACGCACATTGCTCACCCCCGTATGCGGCGGGATTTTGGTGCGCGGCTTCAGTACCGAAAACATGGCGCTCGGGGTCCGGCCAGGCTGGTCCGGCTGCGGTGCGCTTGCCAGGAGTTCCATCGTACGCGGGCAGCGTGCCGCGTTCTCCTCCATCCGCACGCCGTTGTCGAGCAGGCGCAAGGCACTCCAGTCCGGGGACTTGTTCAGCCCCGCCCACTGGGCCAGCGGCATGTCGGGCGCATAATCGATATACGGAGTGAAACCGGTGTCGCTCGCCGGTATCGCCAGGAACTCCTCGCGGATCTCGTCCGTGGCAGCTTCGAAGGCGTCGAGCCAGGGGAAGTCGGCGCGGTCGAAGAAGCTGGTCGGCGCGAGGCCCTGGTAATGGAACATATGGGGCTGCGGGTCGTAGCGGCGCTTGCGTCCAAGCATGACATCGAGCGACTCGCGGAAGCGGCGCAGATCTCTGTTTCCGTGGGCGCCTTCCATCTCGCGCAGGTGCGGCGCCAGGTAGTCGTCGAGGAAGCCGCCGAATTCACGCTGGTAGGCATCGTGCCAGGCCAGCGCCTCCCGCACGGCCGGCCGCAGCTCGTGCGCCAGCTGGTGCATGGGGGGAGCGACGGCCGCCACGGCGGCGCAGGCACTGGCCGCTTCGCTGCGCCGGCCCTGGCGGATACACAGCTGGCTGCGCAGGACGAGTGCCACGAGGTCGTAGGGATCGACCGTCAGCGCATTGCGGATCGCTTGCTCCTCGGCCGCCTCGTCCTTCATTGCGAGGCAGACCACTGCCAGGTTCAGCCATTGCTGGACGTCGCGCCCATCGGCTGCAACCAGCCGATCGAGCAGGCCGCGAGCCCTTGCCACATCGCCGGCCTGGAAGGCCAGGCGCGAGAGCGCGTGCAGGGCGCGGGGGTGGTCGGGTTGCTGCGCAATAATGCGTTTCCAGAGCTGGAGCGCGCGGCGCCCGTCGCCGCGGTTCGAAGCGTCGGTCGCCTCCCGTTCGAGCGTGGCGACCGGTGGTGCATCCATGAGTTTGTCGGCCTGTTGCATAGTTTCCCACATGCATATATTTCGGGCCATTCTGAATCACACTCATGTATTTACGCAAGATGTATTTACACCTTGCCTTTCGCCGGGGGGGGGCGCCGTTGCCGGGTTCTCCAGCCGCTTGGCGTAGCATTCCGGCAACCTGCCCGCCCAACGGGCAGCATCCGCCTCCTGTCCCGCTGCATTTTCAGGTAAAATTGCCGATTCGGCGCGCACTTCGCATCTCCGCGCGCGCCCTGTTGCCTCATCCTTAACAATCCGATAGCTGTTGCCCATGCCGAACTGGCTTTTGCCTGAGAATATCGCCGACGTATTGCCGTCGGAAGCGCGCAAGATCGAAGAACTGCGCCGCCAGATGCTCGACACCTTCCGCCTGTATGGCTACGAACTGGTCATGCCGCCGATGCTCGAGTACGTCGAGTCGCTGCTGGCCGGCGCCGGGCAAGACACCGACCTGCGCACCTTCAAGCTGGTCGACCAGCTATCCGGACGCCTCCTCGGCCTGCGCGCCGACATGACCACGCAGGTGGCGCGCATCGATGCGCACCTGCTCAACCGCGACACCGTCACCCGCCTGTGCTACGCCGGCAGCGTGCTGCATACCCGTCCGTCGGGCCTGCACGCGACCCGCGAGCCGATCCAGATCGGCGCCGAGATCTACGGCCATGCCGGGCTCGAGGCCGATGCCGAGATCCAGGAACTAGCGCTGGCCTCGGTCGCGCTGGCCGGCTTCCTCGACGTGCGCCTCGACATGGCCCACGTCGGCGTGCTGCGCGCGCTGCTGGCGCAGGACCCGGCCGCGCAACGCGACGAAGCCCAGATCACCGCGCTGCTGCGCGCGAAAGACGTGCCCGGCCTCGACGAACTGACCCGCGCCTACGCATCCGGCACGCGCGACGCGCTGCTGGCGCTGCCGAACCTGTACGGCGACGTCGAGGTGCTGGCGCGCGCGAAGGAAGTGCTGCCGCCGCTGCCGGGCATCACCCGCGCACTGGCCGAACTGGCCGCGCTGGCGGCCTGCGCCATCGGCCGCGCCGAGGTGGCGATCGACCTGGCCGACCTGCGCGGCTACCAGTACGAAAGCGGCGCCATGTTCGCGCTCTACGTGCCGGGCCTGCCGAATGCGGTGGCACGGGGAGGGCGCTACGACCACGTGGGCGAGGCCTTCGGGCGCGCCCGCCCCGCGACCGGCTTCTCGCTCGATTTGCGCGAGCTGGCCAGGCTGCTGCCGACCGCCGAACGCAAGCACTCGGTACGCGCCCCCTGGGGCAATGCGGTCGAGCTGCGCGAAAAAATCGCTGACCTGCGCAAGGCAGGCGAAGTCGTGATCCAGTCCATGCCGGGTCACGATAATGTTCAGGACGAGTTCGAGTGCGACCGCGTGCTCGTCCTCGAAGATGGAAATTGGATTCTCAAAAACTTAGGTTAAGTGATGTCAAATACAAACGTGGCAAAGAACGTCGTTGTCATCGGCACCCAGTGGGGCGATGAGGGCAAGGGTAAGATCGTCGACTGGCTGACCGATCACGCAGCGGGCGTCGTCCGTTTCCAGGGCGGCCATAACGCCGGCCATACCCTGGTCATCAAGGGCCAGAAGACGGCCCTGCAGCTGATCCCGTCGGGCATCATGCGCGAAGGCGTGGCCTGCTACATCGGCAACGGCGTCGTCGTCTCGGTTCCGGACGTGATGCGCGAGATCGACAAGCTGGCCGCGGCCGGCGTCGAAGTCGTGTCGCGCCTGAAGATCTCGGAAGCCTGCCCGATCATTCTTCCTTACCACGTCGCCATCGACCAGGCACGCGAAGCCAAGCGCGGCGTCAACAAGATCGGCACCACCGGCAAGGGCATCGGCCCGGCCTATGAAGACAAGGTCGCGCGCCGCGCGATCCGCATCGCCGACCTGCTCAACGAAGAGCGTTTCGCCGAGAAGCTCAAGGAAAACCTCGAGTACCACAACTTCGTCCTGGTGAACTACCTGGGCGGCGAAGCGATCGACTTCCAGAAGACCTTCGACGACGCGATGGCCCTGGTGCCGCGCCTGCGCCCGATGGTCGGCGACGTCTCGTCGGCACTCTATGCAGCCTATAAAGCCGGCGGCAGCCTGCTGTTCGAAGGCGCGCAGGGTTCGCTGCTCGACGTCGACCACGGCACTTACCCGTTCGTCACCTCGTCGAACTGCGTGGCCGGCAACGCCGCGGCCGGCGCCGGCGTCGGCCCGGGCATGCTGCACTACATCATGGGCATCACCAAGGCCTACACCACCCGTGTCGGCTCGGGCCCGTTCCCTGCCGAACTGCCGACCGACGCCGGCGTGGGCGAGCACCTGTCGCGCGTGGGCCACGAGTTCGGCACCGTGACCGGCCGCGCCCGCCGTTGCGGCTGGTTCGACGCCGCGCTGCTGCGCCGCTCGGTGCAGATCAACGGCGTGTCGGGCATGTGCCTGACCAAGCTCGACGTGCTGGACGGCATCGAAACCCTGAAGCTGTGCACCGGCTACAAGATCGACGGCCGCGATGTCGACATCTTCCCGGTCGGCGCCGAAGAAGCCGCCCTGTGCCAGCCGGTCTACGAAGAAATGCCGGGCTGGACCGAGTCCACCGTCGGCGCCAAGTCGATGGACGAGCTGCCAGCCAACGCCCGCGCCTACATCAAGCGCATCGAAGAGCTGGTCGGCATCCCGGTCGACATGGTCTCGACCGGCCCGGACCGCGAAGAAACCATCGTGCTGCGTCACCCGTTTGCAGTCTGATTCAATATATAAAAATAGAAGATAGGAAACACCTGAAATGAACACCCCTGCATCGACCGACAAGGACCTCTGGGTTTCGTGGGACGAGTACAACCGCCTGGTCGAGCGCCTTGCGCTGCAAGTGTATGAATCGAACTGGAAGTTCGACATGGTGCTGTGCCTGGCGCGCGGCGGCGTGCGTCCCGGCGACGTGATCTCGCGCATCTTCGACGTGCCGCTGGCGATCCTGTCGACCAGCTCCTACCGCGAAGAAGCCGGCACCAAGCAGGGCAACCTGGACATCGCCAAGTACATGACGATGACCAAGGGCCCGCTGGCCGGCCGCATCCTGCTGGTCGACGACCTGGCCGACTCGGGCGTGACCCTGCAGCGCGTGCGCGAGCACCTGCAGACCAACTACCCGGACGTCAGCGAAGTCAAGTCGGCCGTCATCTGGGTCAAGGGCACCTCGGCCTTCAAGCCGGACTACCATTTGGAAGACCTGCCGCACAACCCGTGGATCCACCAGCCGTTCGAAGACTACGACGGCCTGCGTCCGCACCAGTTGTCGGCGTGGATGAAGAAGTTCGAGAAGTAATCCTGAGGTAGCGAGTTCAGGAAGAGGCCAGGATGCGTTGCTCCTGGCCTTTTTTCTTCAGGGTGCAATACAGCGCCTTCTTTGTGAATCAGTTAAGATTGTTACAGCGGCCCAGGAACGCCTGACAAGACCGCCATGGCTGCGTTGCAACGCCTCGCCGTACCCATGTACTGTCTTCGGCGCTGCGCCTTGCCCTGACGGCCTTGTCAGGCGTTCCAGCCAAGAAACTAACAACAAGAACATCCATGACCCAAAGTTTCTTCCAGACCTTCATCCTGCTCATCCTCGTCACTGACCCCTTCGGCAACGTTCCCCTGTTTGCTGCCGCCCTGAAGGACACCCCGGTCCAGCGCCGGCCGCGCATCGTCGTGCGCGAGTGCGCGATCGCGTTCCTGCTATTGTTGGTATTCATGTTCTTCGGCCAGCACTTCCTGGCCGCGTTGCACCTGAGCCCGGTCGCGCTGCGCATCGGCGGCGCCGTGATCCTCCTCATCATTGCGATCCGCATGATCTTCCCGCACCCGGACGGCGTGCTCGGCCGCAGCGAGCACGGCGAGCCCTTCATCGTGCCGCTGGCGATTCCGGCCCTGGCCGGGCCCTCGGCGCTGGCGACCGTGCTGCTGTTCAGTTCGGAATCGCTGTCGGAAACCATGGTGCACGTGGCGGCGCTGGCGGCGGTCGGCGTGGTCTGGCTGGCCGTGTTCCTGAGCGCCGAGCGCCTCCAGCAAAAGCTGGGACCGCAGGTGATGACGGCCTTCGAGCGCCTGATGGGCCTGATCCTGACGGCGATGTCGGTCGAGATGCTGCTTGGCGGTATCCGAGAATTCGTGAAGACACTCTGATATGAGCGACCAGGGCGCAGCGGCAAGCACACCAGGCGAGGGCGACGGCGCCTCGCTGCGCTTCCTGAGCGACGGCGGCGAAATCGGTGCCCTGATGCGCTCGCAGGACTGGTCGCGTTCCCCGCTAGGCGAGCCATCGGGCTGGCCGCGCGCCTTGCGCACCATCGTCTCGCTGATGCTGGGCTCGAAGTTCCCCATGTTCTGCGCCTGGGGCAAGGAGCTGGCCTTCCTTTACAACGAGCCTTACCGCCAGATCCTGGGCGACAAGCACCCGGCCTCGCTCGGCGCGCCGTTCTACGATGTCTGGTCCGAGATCTGGCCCGATATTTACCCGCTGATCGAACGCGCGCTCGCCGGCGAAGCGACCTACATGGAAAAGCTGCCGCTGCTGATGCGCCGCCACGGCTACGACGAGGAGACCTGGTTCACCTTCTCGTATTCCCCGGCGCGCGACGACAACGGCGAGGTGGCCGGCGTGCACTGCGCCTGCGTCGAGGTGACCGGGCAGGTACATGCCGAGCGCTACCGCGACGAAGAGAACAAGCGCCTGGTGACCCTGTTCGAGCAGGCGCCCGGCATCATCGCCGTGCTGCGCGGTCCCGAGCACGTGTTCGAGATCACGAATAAAAGTTACATGCAGATGATCGGGCGCTCCGACCTGGTCGGCAAGACGGCGCGCGAGGCGCTGCCGTATGTCGAAGGGCAGGGCTTCTTCGAGCTGCTCGACCAGGTCTACCAGAGCGGCACGCCTTTCGTCGGCCACTCGCTGCCGCTGGACGTGGCGCGCGAGCCCGGCGCGCCGCTCGAGCGGCGCTACCTCGACTTCATCTACCAGCCGATCCGCGACCCGGCCGGCAACGTGGTCGGCATCTTCGTCGAAGGCAGCGACGTTACCGTCCGCAAGCAGGTCGAGGACGACCTGCGCGCCGCGAACCGCCAGAAAGACCAGTTCCTGGCCATGCTGGCCCACGAGCTGCGCAACCCGCTGGCGCCGATCACGACCGCGGCCCACCTGCTCAAGCTCGGCCACCTCGACGACAAGGCGGTGCGCAACGCCAGCGAGATCATCGCGCGCCAGGCCGAGCACATGACCGACCTGGTCAACGATTTATTGGACGTCTCGCGCGTGACGCGCGGCCTGGTCACGCTGGAAAAGGAAGAGCTGGACGTGAACGCGGTGGTCGCCGGCGCCTTCGAGCAGGTGCGCCCGCTGATCGAATCGAAGCGCCATTCGCTGACGATGCAGCTCTCGGGCGAGCCGGTGCACGTGCTGGGCGACCGCACGCGCCTGGTGCAGGTGCTGTCCAACATCCTCAACAACGCCGCCAAGTACACGCCGCCGGGCGGCCAGATCACGCTCAGCGTGAGTGCGTCCGGCGACCAGGTGCTGGTTACCGTCGTCGATAACGGGATCGGCATCGAGCCGGACGTGCTGCCGTATATCTTCGAGCTGTTCACCCAGGCCGAGCGCACTCCCGACCGTTCGCAGGGCGGGCTCGGCATCGGCCTGGCGCTGGTCAAAAGCCTGGTCGCCCTGCATGGCGGCACGGTCGACGCGCGCAGCGAGGCGCCGGGGCGCGGCAGCGAGTTCGAGATCCGCCTGCCGCGCATCGACACGGTCGCGCCAGGCAGCGACGGCGCCGCGGGAAGCGGTTCCGCGACCGAGGTGGCGCCGCTGCGCGTGATGGTAGTCGACGACAACCAGGACGCGGCCCAGATGCTGGCGACCCTGCTGGAAGTGCAGGGCCATGCGGTCTCGGTCGAATACGACGGCCGCGGCGCGCTGGCGCGGGCGCGGCGGGAGCAGCCGCAGGTCATGCTGCTCGACATCGGCCTGCCCGACACCGACGGCTACGCCCTGGCGCGCCAGCTGCGCGCGCTGCCCGAACTGCACGGCATCACCTTGGTCGCCCTGACCGGCTACGGCCAGAACGAAGACCGCCGCCGTGCCGAGGAAGCGGGCTTCGACCACCACCTCGTGAAGCCGGCGGACCTCGAGCAGGTGTCGCAGATCCTGGCCACGGCCCAGAAGAGCCGTAGCTGAGAGATAGCCGAGCTTGTGCGAAATGCCCGACTAGGGAATACTGCGCGCACAGCCGCATTCATGCTACTTAGCAAGTTGGCGGGCTGAACGAACCGTGCAGTCATTCCTCTGAAGGTAAAACCATGAAATCCACATTCTCCGCCCTCGGCCTGGCCCTGTTCCTGAGCGCCGGCGCCGCCGTCGCAGCCGCGCCGGCCGCTCCGGCCAAGCCCGCTGCCGCTCCGCAAGTCCAGAAGATCGACACCGTCGTCGGCAAGGGCAAGGAAGCAGTCGCCGGCAAGACCGTCACCGTCCACTACAGCGGCTGGCTGTACGCGCCCAAGGCACCGAAGGGCCGCGGCGCGCAGTTCGATACCTCGGCCGGCTCCGAGCCGTTCACCTTCCCGCTGGGCGCGGGCGCCGTCATTCCCGGCTGGGACCAGGGCGTGGCCGGCATGAAGGTCGGCGGCAAGCGCACCCTGATCATTCCTTCCACGCTGGGCTATGGCGCACGCGGCGCGGGCCCGATTCCGCCGAACGCCAACCTGATCTTCGACGTTGAATTGCTGGATGTAAAGTAATCATTTGTTAAAGAAATTTTTGAGTGTCGGTAACATTTACACTTTGAAATTCTTGAGTTTTGTTAGCTACTTAACATATTGATTCGACGAATTATTTTCGTTTGGCATGGTTATTGCTGAGTGTCTCGTACCACGGGGGAGGGGCCACCGTGAAGAGACACTCACACAAGGAAAACACATGCTGAATCGGAAACTGTCGTTGAAACAGATCGCAGGTAGCGTTGTTGCAGCTGGACTGGCATTCGGTATGGGCTCGGCCCACGCCTCCGTCGCTGCGTCGCCTTATTCGGTCGTGAACCCGGCCATCGTGTCGGGCGCACTGCCGGATACCCCGGCTGCGCGCGTGGACCCGAACGTCCCAAGCTCGCCTTACTCGGGCGTGGTCAGCATCAACATCCGTTACGACGGCCAGTCCTTCATCTGCTCCGGCGCAATGATCGCCAAGCGTTCGGTGCTGACCGCCGGCCATTGCGTCGACACCAACGGCAACGGCACCTACGTGGACCTGAAGAAGGCCGGCACCGATGTGCGCGTGGTCTTCAATAGCAATGGCAACGTCAATGCCCTGATCAACGCGAACAAGGTGGACGTGCACTCCGGCTACCAGGGCTTCAACAACTGCCCGGACGGCACCCGCGGTTGCGTCAATGACGACGTCGCCGTGCTGACGCTGGCAGCAGACGCACCGGACAGCGCCAAGATCTACAAGGTCGCGGTCAATCCGCTGACCACCGGCACGCGCATCACGATGGCCGGCTACGGCACCTCGGGCGACGGCACCCTGGGCTACTACGTGTCGCCGAGCTTCACCGTCAAGCGCAGCGGCGAAAACGTGGTCGACCTGTTCGACCTGGACGACGAGCAGGACTTCGAAGCCGGCAAGCAGGAAGTCTATTACGCCGACTTCGACGGCGCCGGCCGCGATCTGTTCTGCGACCTGTTCGGCGTCTGCACCGAAGTCCTGCCGAACGACCGCGAAGCCACCATCGGCGGCGGCGATTCGGGCGGCCCATCCTTCGTCAACATGTACGGCGAGCTGATGATTGTTGCTAACAACACCTTCAGCGGCCGCTTCACCAACCTGCCATACCAGGGCGGCCAGTTCGGCACCTACTTCGGCGGCATGGTCATGAACGGCTACGGCGATTTCCTCAATAGCGCAACCGGTGGCCGCGTGGCCCTGGTGCCGGAACCAACCAGCATCGCACTGCTGGGCCTGGGTGCCCTCATGATCGGTGGCGCACGCCGCCGCAAGCAGAAGTAATCTGCTCAGCAGCACGACACAAAAACGGCCTTCGGGCCGTTTTTGTTTTTCAGGTTGACTAGAGAAAGGGCAGGCTATCTTGTCGGAAATTCTTACAGTTGTTCAATTATTTCCGAATATCAAATCCATAACATGTTGAAAACAAGCATTATTTTCCTAATGGCATACTAATTGCTAAATTGCATGTACACGGTGACGGGGTCGTCCGTGAGAGAGACACCAACTACAAGTAAAAGGAAAAGAAATGTTGAATCGGAAACTGTCGTTGAAGCAAATCGCAGGTAGCATCGTCGCCATCGGCATGACCTTCGCCATGGGCTCGGCCCAGGCATCGGTCGCTGCGACCTCGGGCAGCATCGTCACCCCAACCATCACCTCGGGCGCAGCGCCTGACAGCCCAGCCAAGCGCGTTGACCCAAACGTCGCATCGTCGAAGTTCTCCGGCGTCGTCAGTCTGAACATTGTCTACGACGGCCAATCCTTCATCTGCTCCGGCGCTCTGGTAGGCAAGCGCCAAGTCATCTCGGCAGGCCACTGCGTCGACACCGCCGGCAACGGCACCTACGTTGACCTGAAGAAGCCAGGCACGAGCCTGGTGGTGGTGTTCAACAGCTCTGCCGACGCAGCCGGCCGTGCAGTCGTCGCGGCTTCCAGTTTCGCCGTTCACAAAGACTACCAAGGCTTCAACGTTTGCCCAGACATGAAATTCGGCTGCGTTAACGACGACGTCGCCGTTGTGACCTTGGAAAAAGACGCTCCTGCTACCGCCCAAATCTATAAGGTTGCCGTCAACCCGCTGGTCTCGGGCACCCGCATCATCATGGCCGGCTATGGAACCTCGGGCGATGGTGTCAACGGCTATTACGTCAACCCGGCTTTCCGCGTCAAGCGCAGTGGCGAAAACAACGCTGAACTGTTCGACGGTAACGACGAAGCAGGCTGGACCGGCAAGAGCGAAGTCTTCTATGCAGACTTCGACGGCCCGGGCAAAGACACCTTCTGCGATATCGCCGATATCTGCAATACGGGCCTGGGCAATGATCGCGAAGCCGGTATCGGCGGCGGCGATTCGGGCGGCCCATCGTTCGTCGAAATGTACGGCGAACTGATGTTGGTAGCGAACAATACGTTCAGCGGCCGTTTCACCGGCCAGACCCCAGGCACCTTCGGCACCTACTTCGGTGGCATGGTAATGGGCGGCTACGCGGACTTCCTGCACACCGCTACCAACGGCCGCGTGACCCTGGTTCCAGAACCAGCGAGCATCGCACTGCTGGGCCTGGGCGCCCTGATGATCGGTGGCGCACGCCGTCGCAAGCAGAAGTAATCAAGTCGTAGAAGCAAAAACAAAAACGGCCTTCGGGCCGTTTTTGTTTTGGAAGGTCCTTGCCCATGCGTGCGCGGCCGTGGGTGGTTGCCGATGTATGCTGGCGCCATCACCTTCACGCGATGGACATGCATGCGAGCCTGGAGAATTGCAATCGAAAAAGCGGCGCTCGACCGCAACTGCGAAGGCGCGCGCGCTAGCGGCGGCCACTGGCACAGCGAGGGCCAGCCAGCCCTCTACGCCGCCATGACGGTCGAACTGGCCGTGCTGGAAAAGTTCGTGCATACCGAAGAGGTCGACGAAGAGCGCCTGGTGCTGGTGGCGATCGACCTGCCCGACGACCCGGAACTTGGCCTCGACGTGCAGCGCGAGAACCTGCCCGCGGGCTGGGACGACCTCGAGGACGGCGGCAGCGCCACCGCCTTCGGCACCGCCTTCCTCAAGAAGCGCGAGCATCTCTACATGCGGGTGCCGTCGGTGATCGTGGGGGAGGGCGTGAACCTCGTCATCAACCCGGCGCATCATGCGTATGAGCAGGTGAAGTTGAGCATTGCGCGGAGCTTCAGTTTCGATCCGAGGATGTTCAAGCGGTAAAGCGGTACAGCTTGGAAATTTACTCCTAAAAGAAGGCGTGCGAACTTGCACGCCCACCTAAGCTAGATGCCAGACCCCTTTGTTGCATGAACATGTAAGCGATAACGTCGACAACGCTTCTGCCGTCTGTCCTCATGGAAGTAGCGTGAATAACAAAATTATTTCACGCGTCCTCATCTAAGTGCGTGGCACAAGAATGCCGGGCATGGTTCACAACCTGCTTGCCAAATATGATATGAAAATAAGAAGCGATGCGACGGTCAACGATATGAGCAGACGGGTGAAAAACGCTTTCGCGAAGATTCCAACTTTGCGTTTTGAAATATCTTCTGGCACTAAATAGGTTGACACGTTCGTCACGAATATAATGCTAAAAAGCAAAAACGGTGACAGCGTTATTTCGTTGGGAAGCGCGAGCGGAATGAGAACTGAACTTACCGCAATCGTCGCGCCTATGGTTATCCAATCGATAGCCTGATGCTTGTTTTCGTGGTCGCTCATCGTGAGTCCTCGTGAACACTTCATTAGAGTTGACGCCTACCCGAACTTGCGTCGTATTCTCATAAAAAATTGATCGACGCCTTTTTCAGTGTTGCAACTAGATTTTGCATCAGATGATCTGTGATGTAGTTGTCATTGAGCAACTACGGCTTACAACATTATTGTCTTGTCACGCAGGCGTTCTCATACAATAAACAATAGTGGTGGGGCGTCGATGAAGGCGATATGAACGTATCCGGACTAAGGATGAGTCAAGGCCAGAAAAATTGAAAGCAACATGGATTAATAGCGAATCTACTTAGCAAGCGACAAGTAATATAGCAAAGTAGGTATTTTGCAGAAATGATCATTTATTAAAAAATTCGTGCATACCGAAGAGGCCGACGAGGAGCGCCTGGTGCTGGTCGCCATCGACCTGCCTGACGACCCGCCCTCGGCCTCGACTTAGGCCACGCCGACCTGCCCGCCGGCTGGGACGACCTCGAGGACGGCGGCAGCGCCACCGGCTTCGGCACCGCCTTCCTCAAGAAGCGCGAGCATCTCTACATGCGGGTGCCGTCGGTGATCGTGGGAGAGGGCGTGAACCTCGTCATCAATCCTGCGCACCATGCGTATGACCAGGTGAAGTTGAGCATTGCGCGGAGCTTCAGTTTCGATCCGAGGATGTTCAAGCGCTAGCCAACGCGTGGAGTCCCGACTCCACGCGTTTCACCGTATGCAGGCCTGAGGTCCGATACTCCGGCTGAAAAAAAACGGCGCCACCGGCGCCGTCGTATTTCTAACCGCGTTCACTTCCCCAACATCGACACCACGTTGTCCGCCCCCGGCGCCCCGAAGGCCTGCTGCTTGAGGATGTGCAGCTGGTCGCGCACCTGCGCCGCCTTTTCGAATTCGAGGTTCTTGGCGTGGTCGACCATGAGCTTCTCGAGGCGCTTGATCTCCTTGCCGATCTGCTTCTCGCTCATCGACTCGACCTTCGCCGCAGCCGCAGCATCGTCCAGGTTCTGCGCGCCCTCGAGCATCGCCTTCTGCGCCGCATTGCTGTAGACGCCGTCGATCAGTTCCTTGATCTTCTTCTGCACGCCCACCGGGGTGATGCCGTTCGCCTCGTTGAAGGCGATCTGCTTGGCGCGGCGGCGTTCGGTTTCGTCGATCGCGCGGCGCATCGAGTCGGTGACGTGGTCGGCGTACAGGATGGCCACGCCGTTCAGGTTACGCGCCGCGCGGCCGATGGTCTGGATCAGCGAGCGTTCGGAGCGCAGGAAGCCTTCCTTGTCGGCGTCCAGCACGGCGACCAGCGACACTTCCGGCAAGTCCAGGCCCTCGCGCAGCAGGTTAATGCCGATCAGGACGTCGAAGGTGCCCAGGCGCAGGTCGCGCAGGATTTCCACGCGCTCGACGGTCTCGATGTCGCTGTGCAGGTAGCGCACCTTGATGCCGTGGTCGGACAGGTATTCCGTCAGTTGCTCGGCCATGCGCTTGGTCAGCGTGGTGATCAGGACGCGCTCGTTCTTCTTGATGCGGTCGTTAATCTCGCTCATCACGTCGTCCACCTGCGACAGGGCAGGGCGCACGATGATGACCGGGTCGACCAGGCCGGTCGGGCGCACCACCTGCTCGACCACGTTGTCGGCGTGCGCCTTCTCGTATTCGGCGGGCGTGGCGGAGACGAAAATCGTCTGCCGCATCTTGCCTTCGAATTCCTCGAATTTCAGCGGCCGGTTGTCCAGCGCCGAAGGCAGGCGGAAGCCGTAGTCGACCAGGTTGGTCTTGCGCGAACGGTCGCCGTTGTACATGGCGGACAGCTGGCCGACGAGCACGTGCGACTCGTCCATGAACATCAGCGCGTCCTTCGGCAGGTAGTCGATCAGGGTCGGCGGCGGTTCGCCCGGCATGGCGCCCGACAGGTGGCGCGAGTAGTTCTCGATGCCCTTGGTGAAGCCGATTTCGGCCATCATCTCGAGGTCGAAGCGGGTGCGCTGTTCCAGGCGCTGCTCTTCGATCAGCTTGTTCTGCTGGCGGAATTCCTCGAGGCGGTCTTTCAGCTCGGCCTTGATCGACTCGACCGCGCGCAGGACTGTCGAGCGCGGGGTGACGTAGTGCGAACCCGGGTAGACGGTAAAACGCGGGATCTTCTGGCGCACGCGGCCCGTCAGCGGGTCGAACAGCTGGAGCGACTCGATCTCGTCGTCGAACATCTCGACGCGGATCGCCAGTTCGGCGTGCTCGGCCGGGAAGATGTCGATCGTATCGCCGCGCACGCGGAAGCTGCCGCGGCTGAAGTCCATCTCGTTGCGCGAGTACTGCATCTGGATCAGGCGCGCGATGATGTCGCGCTGCGCCACCTTGTCCTTGTGGCGCAGCGTCAGGATCATCTTGTGGTATTCGTTCGGGTTGCCGATACCGTAGATCGCAGAGACGGTGGCGACGATGACGACGTCGCGCCGCTCCATCAGCGACTTGGTGCACGACAGGCGCATCTGTTCGATGTGCTCGTTGATCGACGAGTCCTTTTCGATGAACAGGTCGCGCTGCGGCACATAGGCTTCCGGCTGGTAGTAGTCGTAGTAGGAGACGAAGTACTCGACCGCGTTCTGCGGGAAGAATTCGCGGAACTCCGCATACAGCTGGGCGGCCAGGGTCTTGTTCGGCGCGAACACGATCGCCGGACGGCCGGCGCGGGCGATCACGTTCGCCATCGTGTAGGTTTTACCGGAGCCGGTCACGCCGAGCAGGGTCTGGTACATCAGGCCGTCCTCGATGCCTTCGACCAGGCCCTCGATCGCGGTCGGCTGGTCGCCGGCCGGCGGGAAGGGCTGGTGCAGCTTGAAAGGCGAGTTCGGGAAAGTGATTACTGTCGGTTCCGGACCGGTTGCGATTGATACATCAGCCATGTTTCAAGACCTTTGCTAGAATGGGAGTTCGTTTGCGGCACTGCAGCAGAGTTAATGCAACAGTGCCGCTGTCTATACAACTGCTGCGAACCCACCGACAATTCAGTTTATCACGATGACTTCTACAGCCTCCGCCAGCCTCTTCGGCGCCATCGACATGGCCCCCCGCGACCCGATCCTGGGCATTACCGAAGCATTCAACGCCGATACGAACCCGGCCAAGATCAACCTGGGGGTCGGCGTCTACTATGACGACAATGGCAAGGTCCCTTTGCTGCAGTGCGTGCAAAAGGCGGAAGCGAAGTTGATGGAGCAGCTCGCGCCACGCACCTACCTTCCGATCGAAGGCCTGGCTGCGTACGACAAAGCCGTGCAGGAACTCGTATTTGGGGCCGATAGCGCCGTAATTCAAGACAAGCGTGCAGTCACCGTGCAGGCCATCGGCGGCACCGGCGCCCTCAAGATCGGCGCCGATTTCCTGAAGCGCTTTTCGCCGGATTCGCAGGTCTTCATCAGCGACCCGAGCTGGGAAAACCACCGCGCCCTGTTCGAGAGCGCCGGCTTCATCGTCAACAACTACACCTATTACGACCCAAGCACCCACGGCGTGAACTTCGACGGCTTCCTGGCCTCGCTGCGCAAGATGGACGCCGGCTCGATCGTCGTCCTGCACGCCTGCTGCCACAACCCGACCGGCGCCGACCTGACCCAGGAGCAGTGGGGCCAGGTGATCGAGGCGGTCAAGGCCGGCGGCCTGGTTCCCTTCCTCGACATGGCCTACCAGGGCTTCGGCGCCGGCATCGCGGAAGACGGCGCTGTGGTGCGCCGCTTCGTGGAGGCCGGCGGCCCGCTGCTGGTGTCGAATTCGTTCTCGAAGTCCTTCTCGCTGTACGGCGAGCGCGTCGGTGCGTTGTCGGTCGTCGCCGCCACGGCGGAAGAAGCGGCGCGCCTGCTGTCGCAACTCAAGCGCGTCGTCCGCACCAACTACTCGAACCCGCCGCTGCACGGCGGCAAGGTCGTCGCCACCGTGCTGGCCACGCCGGAACTGCGCCAGCTGTGGGAAGAGGAACTGGCTGGCATGCGCGTACGCATCAAGGAAATGCGCGAGACGCTGGTGGCAAAGCTGGCTGACAAGGCGCCGGGACGCGACTTCGGTTTCGTGCGCGACCAGGTCGGGATGTTCTCGTATTCGGGCCTCACCAAAGAGCAGGTCGGCAAGCTGCGCGAGGAGTCGATCTATGCGGTCGACACCGGGCGCATCTGCGTCGCGGCGCTGAACTCGAAAAACATCGATCTCGTCGTTGACGCGATCGCCAAAGTCCTCTAAAATCTTGGCTCTTCGCACTTGAACGCATGTAAGGTGCATCAAAGCGAAGAGCAAGACAATTCCCTGATAGCTCAGTCGGTAGAGCGACGGACTGTTAATCCGCAGGTCCCTGGTTCGAGTCCAGGTCGGGGAGCCAGAATAAAGAGAAGGGCCACGTGCAAACGTGGCCCTTTTTGTTTTTGCGGCGCTTTCGTGTCCGCAGCGCGCCGTCGTGCGGTTTCACTATACAGGCACGTATATCGTCAGCAACGTGAATGTGGGCGACGTGCTGCGCTTCAGCTTCGGCGGCAGCAACGGCGATTCCGACGCGCGCATGATGGGCTCCCTGTCGCTGGCGCAGCTTCCGGCGCAGAACGAGGTTCCCGAGCCGGCATCGCTGGCGCTGCTGGGCCTGGGCCTGGCCGGTGTCGGCGCCGCCCGCCGCCGCGCCGCGCAATAAGTTCCCTCGGCAGGAAGGGAAGGCCGCATCGCTGGTGCGGCCTTTTTTCATCCCGCGGCCGCGCCGGGTACAAACTTGCGTGCGAGGCCTTGCGCAATACTGTCGAGCAGTTATAATGCCAACCTCAATTCCCTGATAGCTCAGTCGGTAGAGCGACGGACTGTTAATCCGCAGGTCCCTGGTTCGAGTCCAGGTCGGGGAGCCAGAATAAAGGAAGGGCCGCATGCGCAAGCTGCGGCCCTTTTTGTTTCGGCGGCCGGGAAGCGCCCGGCGGCGCCACTTCCCTTATTTGCTGCCCATCACCGGCTTGACCTTCGCCGCCGCTGCGCCCGCCCGCTCGCGTGCCGTCTCGACGTCGCCGGCGGTCGCCAGCGCCACCCCCATGCGCCGGCGTGCAAACGATTCCGGCTTGCCGAACAGGCGGATGTCCGTGTCCGGCACCGCCAGCGCTTCGGCCACGCCTTCGAACGCGATCCCGGCGGCGTCCAGCGCGCCATAGATGACGGCGGAGGCGCCCGGCGCGCGCAGCGCCGTGTTCACCGGGAGACCCAGCACGGCTTTCGCATGCAGTTCGAACTCGCTTTGTACCTGGGTCGCCATGGTCACCATGCCAGTGTCGTGCGGGCGCGGGCTCACTTCCGAGAACCAGACCATGTCGCCCTTCACGAACAGTTCGACGCCGAACACGCCCAGGCCGCCGAGGTTGTCCGTGACTTTCGCGGCGATCTCGCGCGAACGCTGCAGGGCCAGCGGCGTCATCGGGTGCGGCTGCCAGGACTCGACATAATCGCCCTGCACCTGCTTGTGGCCGATCGGTTCGCAGAAGCTTGTTGCCACCTCGCCATCGGCGCCGCGCGAGCGCACGGTCAGCAGGGTGATCTCGTAATCGAAGTCGATGAAGCCTTCGGCGATCACGCGCCCGGCGTCGACCCGCCCGCCGGCTGCGGCGTAGTCCCAGGCGGCCTTCACATCGGCCGGGCCGTCGAGTTTCGACTGGCCCTTGCCCGAGGAAGACATCACGGGCTTCACCACGCAAGGGAAGCCGACGGCGGCGCAGGCCTCCTCCAGTTCGGCCAGGCTGCTCGCGAAGCGGTAGGGCGAGGTGGCCAAGCCAAGTTCTTCGGCGGCCAGGCGGCGGATGCCTTCGCGGTTCATGGTCAGCTGGGCCGCGCGTGCGGTCGGGATGCAGGTGATCGTCCCCGCCGCTTCCAGTGCAGCGAGCGTGTCGGTGGCGATCGCCTCGATCTCGGGAACGACGAGGTCGGGGCGTTCGCGTTGGATCAGGGCTGCCAGGGCGGCGCCGTCGGTCATGTCGATCACGTGGGCACGGTGCGCGACCTGGTGGCCAGGCGCGTTCGGGTAGCGGTCGACGGCGATCACTTCCACGCCGAGCCGTTGCAGGGAAATGATGACTTCCTTGCCGAGTTCGCCGGAGCCGAGGAGCATCACGCGGGTGGCGGAGGGAGAGAGGGGAGTGCCGAGTATGCGGGGAGTGGTCATGGTCGTCTGCAGGAATGGAAGAAAGGCTGGGGCCTGGCGGCCGGGTGCTGCGACTATAGCAAAGGCGGGCGAAGCGGGTACGGCGACCGTTTTTTTGCAAGCGTCTGACGCAAGGCCAGGCGAGTTCCGAGCTCGGCTGTTGAGCAAGGTAAGCGACGAACGCGTTCCTCATTTTTTCGTGGATCTTTCCTCTGGCCACGAAACTCTAACTTTCTAACACATCAGCCATACCGCAACCGCGGTGGTTCGGCGTTCGATGGGTGCGACAGGAGTAGCCGGTATTGAATACCGAGAAAGGCGTCCCATGATTCAGAATCCGACTGGTTTCCTCAGCTATGCACGTGACGACGATGAGCACGAGGGCGGTCGCCTGACGGATTTGCGCAGGCGATTGAACGGCGAACTCGTCATACAAACGGGTGAGCGCATCGAGATCTTCCAGGACACGAAGGACATCGGCTACGGGCAGGACTGGAAGAAACGGATCGACGACTGCATCGACAGGGCCGCCTTTTTCATTTGCGTGGTTACCCCGAGTTTTCTCAAGAGCGAAGCGTGCCGCCATGAATTCGAACGCTTTGCCAGGCGAGAGAGGAAGCTGGGGCGTACCGACCTGATCCTGCCGGTCTACCATATCCATTCGCTGCTGCTGGAGAACGAGTACCTGCGCGCGGCCGATCCCATTGCCCAGCTGATCAGCGAGCGCAACTACGTCGACTGGCGTTCGCTGCGGTTCCGGCCCCTGGGTTCGCCAAGGGCGCGGAAAATGATCGCGGACCTGGCGCGCGACATCCGCCGCACGCTCGACGCCCCGGCCCCGGCCGGCGGCATGGACGCACAACTTGCGCGTCGTCCGGCCAGGCTCACGCAGCGTTGACGGGCGCAACATTGATATTTTCGCGCAGGACTCGCCAAACACGAATCCGCCCGCTATAATGTTGCCTCAATTCCCTGATAGCTCAGTCGGTAGAGCGACGGACTGTTAATCCGCAGGTCCCTGGTTCGAGTCCAGGTCGGGGAGCCAGAATACGAAGGGCCACGTGAGAACGTGGCCCTTTTTGTATTGGGCGGGTGCATTGTCTAATGTAGGGTGGACTCCCGAGTCCACGCGTTACAGTGCCTGCACGCCGCAGGTGGTAGCAAAGCGTCGCCGTTGAGCAGCCTATGAAACGCGTGGACTCGTCATTGAGGCCCCCGGCCTCAATGACTCCACCCTACGTCGCAGCTACGCCGGCACTAACTTGCTTCTGGCCTCTACCCCTTCGCGCGCCAGCGGCGACAGCTTGTCGAACCACGGCGCCGCCCCTTCCAGCTGGTGCGCCAGCTGCAGCAGCACATCCTCGCTGCCGAACCTCCCCACGAACTGCACGCCCAGCGGCAGCCCGTCGGCGGTCCAATGCAGCGGCACCGACATCGCCGGGGTGCCGGTCAGGTTGGCCAGCTGGGTGAAGGGCACGTAGCGCAGGTTTTCGCGGGCGATCTTGTTGACGGTGCTGTCGAGCAGCCCGAGGCGGGCCAGGATGCCGAGGAGGCCGCTGCGCTGCAGGAGGTCGAGCACGAACTGTTCGGCGCGCGGCGGGTCGCCCTGGCCGTGGCGGATCGGCGGGTGCGCCAGGGTCGGCGTGAGCAGCAGGTCGTAGCGCGCGTGGAAGCGGGCCAGCGCCCGCGCGAATTCGTTCCACTTCGCCAGCTGCGCCGTCAGGCGGCCGGCCGGCACGCTGGCGCCGAGCGTCACCAGCAGCCGGCTCATCAGTTCGACGTCGCCCCTGGCGGCGCCGAGCGCGCGCCCTTGCGTCACCATCGCCGGCACCTGGCCGAAGTACACATGCAGAAAACTCTCGGCCAGCGCGGCGCCGTCGAGCTCGGGCGCGGCTTCCTCGACTTCGTGGCCGAGCCCGCGCAGCAGGCTAGCCGTGCGCTGCACCGCCGCCACCGCCTCCGGATGCACTTCGGTGCCGATCGGCGAGATGGTGGAGAAGCCGATGCGCAGGCGGCCGGGATCGCGCCGCATCAGGTCAAGGTAGGCGCCGGCGGGCGGGGCGATGTCGAACGGGTCGCCCGGTTCGCGGCCGGCCAGGATGTCGAGCGCCAGCGCCGAGTCGCGCACGCTGCGCGAGAGCACGCCTTCGCTCGAGGCCCCGAACCAGACTTCGCCGATGCCCGGCCCCGAGGAGACCCGCCCGCGCGAGGGACGCAGGCCGAACAGGCCGCAGCAGGCCGCCGGAATACGGATCGAGCCGCCGCCGTCGTTGCCCGCAGCCATGGGGACGATGCCGGCCGCCACCGCGGCCGCCGCGCCGCCGCTCGAGCCGCCCGGCGTGTGGTCGAGGTTCCACGGATTGCTGGCGCGGCCGTACAGGGCCGAATCGCTGACCGCCTTGAGCGCGAACTCGGGCAGGTTGGTCTTCCCGAACACGACCAGGCCGGCCCCGAGGTAGCGCCGCACCACCGACGCATGTTCTTGTGGCACATAGCCCTGCATCGAACGGCTGCCGAAGGTCGTCGGCACGCCGGCGTAATCCTGGACGGCGTCCTTGATCAGGAAGGGAACGCCGGCCAGCGGGCCGCGCAGCGGACCGGACATCTGGGCGCGCGCCTGCGGCTCCATCAGGCGGCAGACGGCGTTGATGCGCCCGTGCACGCGCGCGTTGTGCGCCAGGGCGGTGTCGAGCAGTTCTGCGGGCGACACCTCGCCGCGCGCCACCAGTGCGGCCAGGGAGGTAGCGTCGTGTTGCAGGTATTCAGGAAAATCCATGGGCATGCGGGAAAGTGGTCATCCCAGGCATGAAATGATGTTCGGGCAGTATTGTCAAGCTGGAAAGCAAATTGTTACCTGCTCATTCTTACTTGCGCCGCTTCTTGTCGTTCGAGGTATAGGTGCGCGTGTAAAAATCGGGCGGCTTTTTGGCGACCCAGTCGATGAAGGCGCGGATCTCCTCGTGCCCGCGCAGCGCCTCCCAGGTGTGATAGGTGCGCAGCAGTTCGCGCTCGGTGAACGCCGAGTGGATCTTGCGGTGGCAGATCTTGTGGATCGGGAACTGCTCCTTGCCCCTGAAGGTCTTCGGTACAAGGTGGTGGCGGTCGATGTTGACCGTGCCCAGTTCGCGTCCGCACAGCGGGCAGCATGCGTCCTGCATGAGGTGGCCTGGAGAAGTGGCGTCGCGACGAAGATGGTGGCGGACACAAGCCGATACAAGGCCACACTGGTGCAATTGTGAATTTCTTATTCACATGGTGTAGAATCAACGCTTCACAAAATGCAACATGGCCTCGTTGTCAGTGTAAAAATGGGGTCTCGACAAGATGATCGAAGACGATACCAGTACCTGCTCGATCCTGCTGATCGACGACGAGCCATTTGCACAGCAGATCATCGAACACGGCCTCAAGTCCTGCGTCAAGCATGTACTGCGCTATGAGTCGGACGCGGCGCGCGCCGTGGGCCTCGCGGCCGAGCTGAATGCGACCGTGGTGCTGGTCGACCTGCGCATGCCCGACCTCGACGGCTTCGAATTCACGCGCCGCATGCGCGCTCGGCCGGACACCGAACACATCCCCGTCATCATGCTGTCGTCGGAAGACGACCCCGAGATCAAGGCGATGGCCTTTGCCGCCGGCGCCAACGACTACATGGTCAAGTGGCCCGACCCGCGCGAGCTGGTGGCACGGGTGCAGTACCACAGCGCCGCCTGCATCGCCCGGCGCGAGCGCGACGCCGCCTTTGCCTCGCTGCGCGTCAGCCAGCAGCAGCTGGCGGCCAGCGAATCGGCCCTGCACCAGGCGCAGAAGATGGAAGCGATCGGCCAGCTCACGGGCGGCGTCGCCCACGATTTCAACAACGTGCTGCAGATCATCGGCGGCAACCTGCAATTGCTGAAACTCGTCGGCGGGCTGAACGAGGCCTCGCGCAACCGCGTCGAGATGGCGCTGGCCGGCGTCGAGCGCGGCGCCAAGCTGTCGGCCCACCTGCTCGCGTTCGCGCGGCGCCAGCCGCTGCAGTCGGTGGTGCTCAATCCGGGCCACCTGCTGCGCGACATGGACGACATGATGCGCCGCGTGCTGGGCCCGAACGCGCGCATCGTCCTCGATATCGACCCTTCGCTCTGGAGCACGGTCGCCGACCCCAATCAGCTCAACAACGTGCTGCTGAACCTGGCCATCAACGCGCGCGACGCGATGGGCGGCAACGGCACCCTGCTGATCCGCGCCAGTAACGCGGGCGGACGCGCACAGGCCCCGGGCATGACGCTGCCGCCCGCCGTGCCGGCCGGCGAATACGTGATGATCGAAGTGGCCGACACCGGCAAGGGGATGCCGCCCGAGGTGCTGCAGCGCGCCTTCGAACCCTTCTTCACGACCAAGCCGGTCGGGCAGGGCACGGGGCTCGGCCTGTCGATGGCCTACGGTTTCGTGAAGCAGTCGGGCGGCGAGATCGTGCTCGAGAGCGAGCCGGGGCGCGGCACCAGCGTGCGCATTTTCCTGCCGCGCAGCAGCACCGAAGCCCAGGAGCCGGAAAAGACCGTCGACGCCCCCTTGTTCGGCGGGCTGGAGACGATCCTGGTGGTGGAAGACGAAGAAGACGTGCGCAGCGCCACCTGCGCGATCCTGTCCGCGCTCGGCTACGAGGTGCTGGAAGCGGTCGATGCGGCCAACGCCATTGCAGTCATTGAAAGCGGCCGCCACATCGACCTGGTGTTTTCCGACGTGATCATGCCGGGGCCGGTCAGCAGCCTGCAACTGGGAGAAGCGGTGCGCCGCCACCTGCCGCAGGCGCAGATCCTGTACACCTCGGGCTACGCCGAGGGAGTGCTGGCGCACGAGGGCAAGGTCAGTGCCTCGGTGCACCTGCTGCAGAAACCCTATCATCCGGACGCGCTCAGCGCGCGCATCCGTCATTTGTTGCGCCGCCGCCAGGGCGCCGGCGCCGCCGTCGCGCACGCGTCGGCAAGCCTCAACTAAGGCAACCCGGCGCTCAGGCCGGCGGCACGTAGCGGTGCGAACCCGGCGGCGGCTCGTTGAGCACCGCCCAGAAGATCCCGAGGTCGGCGATCGCGCGCACGAATTCCTTGAAATCGACCGGCTTGACGACATAGGCGTTCACGCCCAGCTCGTAGCTGCGCACCAGGTCCTGTTCCTCTTTCGAGGAGGTCAGCATCACCACCGGCATCGCCTTCAGGTGCGGCGTGCTGCGGATCTTCGCCAGCACCTCGAGGCCGTCGACTTTCGGCAGCTTCAGGTCGAGCAGGGTGACGGCCGGATTGCCTTCCGGACGCTCGGCGAATTCGCCGCGCCGCAGCAGGTAGTCGAGCGCCTCGGCGCCGTCGCGCACGACGACGACTTCGTTGGCGAGCTGGCTCTTGGCCAGCGCTACCAGGGTCAGCTCGAGGTCGTGGGGATTGTCCTCGACCAGCAGAATGGGTTTTAACATGATGTGTGTTCGCCGGTTAAATTGCGAAAGTTAGATTGCAAGTCTGCGGGGAATGCTGAAAGAGAAAGTGGCGCCCTGGCCCAGCACGGACTCGGCCCAGGCACGCCCGCCATGGCGCTCGACGATGCGGCGCACGTTGGCCAGGCCGATGCCCGTGCCCTGGAAGTCTTCCATCCGGTGCAGGCGCTGGAAGACGCCGAACAGCTTGTGGACGTAATCCATATTGAAGCCGGCGCCGTTGTCGGCGATGTGGAACACCGTCTCGTGTTCGTTTTGCTCGGACCAGACGCGGATGACCGCGGGATCGCGCCCGCCGGTGAACTTGACGGCGTTCGAGAGCAGGTTCTGTACCGCCAGGTGCAGGAAGTTCGGATCGACCGTGATGCGCGGCAGCGGGGCCAGGTCCCATTCGATGTGGCGCCCGCGCGTGTCGATCGACAGCTTGTCGATGCACGAGGCGACCAGCCGGGACATGTCCACCTCGACCGGGCGCAGGGCGGCGCGGCCCATCTGCGAAAAGCTCAGCAGGTCGTCGACGAGCTTGCCCGCCAGGCGCGCCGATTCCTTGATGTTGGTGAGGAAGCGCTGGCGCATGGCCGTGTCCTCGCTGCCGCTCGATTCGAGCAGCAGGTCGGAGAAGCCGACGATGTGGCGCAGCGGCGCGCGCAGGTCGTGCGAGACCGAATACGAAAACGCCTCCAGTTCCTTGTTGGCACGGCCCAGCTCCTCGGCCAGTTCCGCCATCTGTTCGGCGCGTTCGAGCGCGATGCCGAGCATGGCGCTGCGGAATTCGCCGGTCAGCTCGATCTCGGCCGGATGCCAGGGCAGGCTCACGCCGTGGATGGTTTCGCGCCAGGTGGCGAAGCTGGTGCGCGGGGTCAGCTGCGTCATCGTCCCGGGCGCCGTTTCCTTTTCGTGCGGATTGCCGGCCCACTCGATGGTATGCACGGTCTCCGGGCGGAACCACAGCAGGTAATGCTTGTGCACGCGCGAGATCGACATCGCCAGCAGGCCGCTGGCGTTGCGGCGCAGGCCGTCGGCGTCCGGATACAGGCTCGACAGGTGGTCGGTGTGGAAGACCTCGTCGCCATGGCCCTGCAGCTCGAGCCAGGACACGAGCCCTTCGATGGCGGGCACGTCCGGCGTGTCGCCGTAGGTCAGCACGCGCTCGTCGGCCACGATCGCCACCCCGCCCGCGCGCGCAAAGCGCAGCAGCTCGGGGAAGACCGAACCCATGTTCTCGATGATGTCGGCGCCCTTGGTCAGGTTGCCGAGCATGGCGACCATCATGCGCCGCACCTCGAGGCGGAACTGCAGGTCGCCGGCGTCCTCGCGCGACTCGATGCACAGCGCCAGCACCTGGCCGAGCTGTTCGCAGGCGCTGCGCTGCTCGAATGGCAGCGGGCAGGGCGCCTCGTTGTGGCAGGAGATCAGGCCCCAGAGCCGCCCCTTGACCATCAGCGACACCGACATCGAGGCCAGCGTCCCCATGTTGCGCATGTATTGCAGGTGGACCGGCGAGACGCTGCGCAGGGCCGCGAACGAGAGGTCGTTGCGCTGCCCGGTGACCGGGTTCTCGGCCGGCACCAGCGGCGCCGGCAGGTAGTTGGCGTCCTGGATCAGGCGGATGCGCGACAGCGCGTACAGCTCGCGCGCCTGCACCGGAATGTCCGTGGCGGGGAAACGCTGGCCCATGTACGAGTGGTAGCCGGCTTCCTTCGACTCGGCCATCACGTGGCCGTGGCCGTCGCGGTCGAACTGGTAGACCATCACGCGGCCGAAACCGGTGATCGTGCGAACGTGCTGGGCGGCCAGTTCCGCCACCGCTTCGACCGACTTCGACTGGTCGACCTTCAGCAGGAACTCGCCCAGCACCGCGTACAGGTCGCGGAAGTCGGCGCGCCCGGCGCGCTGCACCGATTCGAACTCGAGGATGAGCAGGCCGTCCCAGCGATGCCCGAGCACGTCGAAATGCCTGCCGTTGCCGATCGTGACCGTTCCCAGGTAAAACGGGCGGCTGCCCAGCTTTTCGGCCGAAAAATCCGCGCCCAGGCGCTGCGCCGCTCCGCCGCCGATGAGGTCGGCGAGCGAGAGGCCGATGGCAGCCTGCGCCTCGATGCCGGTCCAGGATGCGAGGTTGGCGCTGGCCTGCAACACCTGCATCCCTGGCGACAAGGTCAGCAGGAAACCATGCGGCTGGATGCTGCCAGGCGTGCGGATCGGCTCCCTGTCACAACTGGACAGGTCGAGCGGTGCGGATGGAGCTGGAGTCATGGAGGCAGGCGTGGGAACGGCTGGGTTACAAAAGCGCTATTTTAGCCTGAAAGACAAGGCCGGGATCGCTACAATTTTAGGCACGGCCGGCGAGCCTGCGGCAGGGAATGAATCGTGATGTTTTTGGGTTGATCGGTGCTTGATGATTTTGTAAAGAGATCGTGCACGGGTGAAACAGTCGCGTGGGCTGCGACTGGCGTTTGGCGTTATGATGGTGTGTTATCGACATCGCCGACCCCTTGATCACCATGAGCAACCGCGCCGAAGCCAAGCAAGAGCTGACCGAAGAACAGCGCTTCCAGTACCTCATTTCCGGCATCAGCGATTATGCGATCTACATGCTCGATCCCGACGGCCATGTGAGCAGCTGGAACACGGGCGCGCAGCGTTTCAAGGGTTACATCGCCCCGGAAATCCTGGGCAAGCACTTTTCGCAGTTCTATACGCCGGAAGACCGGGCGACCAACCTGCCGGCGCGCGCCCTGTCCACCGCCCTGGTGGAAGGCAAGTACGAAGCCGAAGGCTGGCGCATGCGCAAGGACGGCACCCGTTTCTGGGCCAGCGTCGTGATCGACCCGATCTACGACGAACGCGGCACGCTGCTCGGCTACGCCAAGATCACGCGCGACATCACCGCCAAGCGCGAGGCGGAAAAGGCGCTGCGCTCGAGCGAGGAGCGCTTCCGCCTGCTGGTGCAGGGCGTGACCGACTACGCCATCTACATGCTCTCGCCCCAGGGCGAGGTCAGCAACTGGAACGTCGGCGCCGAGCGCATCAAGGGTTACATGGCCGACGAAATCGTCGGCCAGCACTTCTCGCGTTTCTACACCGAGGAAGACCGGGTCGGCGGCCTGCCGTGGCGCGCCCTGGCCACGGCCGAGCGCGAAGGCCGCTACGAAGCCGAAGGCTGGCGCCTGCGCAAGGACGGCACCCGCTTCTGGGCCCATGTCGTGATCGACGCCATCCATGACGATGCCGGCGAACTGATCGGCTTTGCCAAGATCACGCGCGACCTGACCGAGAAAAAGGCCGCCGCCGACGCCCTCGCCGAGGCGAACGCCGCCCTGTTCCAGGCGCAGAAGATGGAATCGATCGGCCAGCTCACGGGCGGCATCGCGCACGACTTCAACAACCTGCTGTCGGTGCTTGCCAGCGGCCTCGAGGTGCTGGCGCTGGGGCGCGGCGGCAGCGCCGACGGCAAGACCCTCGACAGCATGCGGCGCGCGATCGACCGCGGCGCCACGCTCACGGGGCAGCTGCTGGCCTTCGCGCGCCAGCAGCCGCTGCAGCCGGAAACGCGCAACGTCAACCGCCTCATTTCCGGCTTCGAATCGGTGCTGCGGCGCGGCGTGACGGCCTCGATCTACTTCGCGCTGCGGCTCGACCCGCACGTGCGCAACACCGTCATCGACAGCGCGCGTTTCGAATCGGCCCTGCTGAACCTGGTGGTCAATGCGCGCGACGCCATGCCCGAGGGCGGCAGCGTGCAGATCGAAACGGCCAACGTCGACCTGGTCGAGCACGAGGTGCGCGGGCTGGCGCCGGGGCCTTACGTCCGGGTCACCGTCACCGACACCGGCACCGGCATGTCGCCCGAAACGGCTGCGCGCGCCTTCGAGCCCTTCTACACGACCAAGGAAGTGGGGAAGGGCACGGGCCTCGGCCTGTCGCAGGTGTACGGCTTCATCAAGCAGTCGGGCGGCGACGTCGTGATCGGCACCGCGCCCGGCGAGGGCACGGCGATCAGCATCTTCCTGCCGGCCGCGCCGGGCGACGACCACGCCGGCCAGCGCGAGGCGAACGAACTGGTGCTGATCGTCGAGGACGAGCCCGACCTGATGGACGTGGCCTCGGCGCTGTACATCAGCATGGGCTACGAGGTCGTGTCCGCTTCCAACGCGCAGGAAGCGATGAACCTGCTCGCCAGCCGCGACGTCGACATCCTGTTCACCGACATCATCATGCCGGATGGGATGAACGGCATCGAACTGGCCCTCTTCGCGCGCGAGCATTATCCCGGGGTGAAGATCATCCTGGCCTCGGGCTACCCGTTGCCGGCCCTGAAGGTCGACCCGGCCCACCTGAACGACTTCGCCTTCGTGCACAAGCCCTACCGGCTGTCGGACCTGGCGCGCGCGCTGCGCATGGCGGCCTGAGCGGAGGCGCGGCCGATGCAGCAGCTTCATATCGAGACGCCCCTGGTCGAGTCGAACGCCATGGCCTGCCGTGCGGGCCAGCGCGTCTGGCTGAAGATGGACGCCCTGCAGCCGAGCGGCTCGTTCAAGCTGCGCGGCATTGGCCACGCCTGCGCGACGCGGGTGGCGGCCGGCGCGCGCCGCATCGTCTCCTCGTCCGGCGGGAATGCCGGGCTGGCCGCCAGCTATGCCGGACGCCGGCTCGGCGTGCCGGTGCTGGTGGTGGTGCCGGAAACGACCAGCGCCCGCGCCAGGGAACTGCTGGCGCGCGAAGGCGCCGAGGTGCTGGTGCACGGGCTGTCCTTCCAGGAAGCGAACGCCCACGCACAATCGCTGTTGCAGGCCGACGACGCCTTCATTCATCCGTTCGACGACCCGCTGCTGTGGGAAGGCCATGCAGGCATGATCGACGAAGTGGCGGCAAGCGGCCTGCGCCCGGACGCGGTGGTGCTGGCGGTCGGCGGCGGCGGCCTGCTCAGCGGGGTGGTGGCCGGCCTGCGGCGCCAGGGCTGGAACGAGGTGCCCGTGATCGCCGTCGAGACGCGCGGCGCCGACTCCTACGCGCAGTCGCTGGCGGCGGGCGAACGCATCGAACTGCCGGGCATCGCCAGCATCGCCACCTCGCTCGGCGCGCGCAAGGTATCCGAACACGCCTTCGAGCTGGCGCGCATGCATCCGATTACGCCGGTCGTCGTCGGCGACCATGAGGCGGTCGCCGCCTGCCTGCGCTTCATGGACGACCACCGGGTCGTCGTCGAACCGGCCTGCGGGGCGGCGCTGGCGCTGGCCTATGCCGCCGGCGAGCGCCTGGGCGCGTTCGACAAGGTGCTGGCGATCGTCTGCGGCGGAGCGACCGCGACGGTGGCGCAGCTGCAGGCCTGGGACGCGCAATTGCACCAGGAGCCGGGAGCTTGAGCGCCGCCGTTCTCTTCCAGCGCGGGCCGTCGCGCCTGCAGACTGCGCTGCTGTTTTCCCTGGTCTTCCACGCGCTGCTGCTCAGCATCAGCCTGGGCGGACATGCGTTCGGGTTGCCCAGCCTGAACCTGCCGTGGAAAGAAAGGCGGATGGGGGCGGACGATTTGAGCATCGTGCTGGCGCCGGCGGCGCCTACGCCCGCCGCTGCGCCCGAGCCGGCCGCGCCGGCGTCTGCCCCGGCAGGGAAGGCGGCGCCTGCAAGCAGCCCGGCGCCCATCGCCATGCCGGCGCCCATTTCGCCGGAGCCGGCGGCGGCCGTGGTTGCGGTTCCGCCACCGGCGCCTGTGCCTGAGCCTGTCCCGGCCGCGCCGCCCGCGCCCGTGGAGCCGGCCATTGCAAAGGCGCCGCCCGCACCGCCGACTGAGCCGGCGGTCGCCAAGGCGCCGCCCGTACCCCCACCTGAGCCGGCCCCTGCGCCGGTGACGCCGCCCACGCCGGCCGAAGCGCCCGCGCCCGAAGCGCCGCGGGTGGCAACCGCCACGGTCGTGGCGCGCAACGCGGCGGACGAGGAAGCTGAACAGGCCCGCCAGGCCGCCGAAGCGGCGCAGATCGAACAGATCATGCTCGAGCGCGAGCAGAACGCGGAGCGGGCGCGGCAGGCTGAATTCCTCGCGCAGGCGCAGCGCGAGGCAGCGCAGCAGGAGGCGGCAAGGCAGGAGGCGGCACGGCAGGAGGCCGAACGCGTCGAGCAGGCGGCACAGCGCGAGGCTGCGCGGCTGGCGACGGAACGCGCGGAACTGGCGCGGCAGGAAAGCCTACGCCGGGAGGCGCTGCAACAGGAACAGGCCAGGGCGGAAGCCGCGCGGGCGGAAGCGTCACGCCTGGAGCAGGCGAGGCTGGCGCAGATCGAGGCGGCGCGCCTGGCCCAGCAGGAGACGGCACGGGAGGAAGCCATGAAGCAGGAGGCGGCACGGCGGGAGGCGGAAACGGCCCGACAGACGGCCGCGCGCCAGGAGCAGGAACGGGCTGAAGCGGCGCGTCAGGAAGCGGCCCGTCAGGAAGCGGCACGCCAAGAGTCGGCGCGTCAGGAAGCAGCGCGTCAGGAAGCGGCACGTCAGGAAGCTGCGCGTCAGGAAGCAACACGTCAGGAGTCTGCGCGTCAGGAAGCAGCCCGTCAGGAAGCAGCCCGCCAGGAAGCAGCCCGCCAGGAAGGGGCACGTCAGGAGGCGGCACGTCAGGAAGCTGCGCGTCAGGAAGCAACACGTCAGGAGTCGGCGCGTCAGGAAGCAGCCCGCCAGGAAGCAGCCCGTCAGGAAGCAGCCCGTCAGGAAGCAGCCCGTCAGGAAGTAGCCCGTCAGGAAGCAGCTCGTCAGGAAGCAGCGCGTCAGGAGGCGGCCCGTCAGGAAGCAGCACGTCAGGAAGCGGCTCGTCAGGAGGTGGCTCGTCAGGAAGCTGCACGTCAGGAAGCAGCGCGTCAGGAGGCAGCCCGTCAGGAAGCAGCACGTCAGGAAGCAGCACGTCAGGAGGCGGCTCGTCAGGAAGCAGCACGCCAGGAAGCCGCACGACAAGAGGCAGCACGCCAGGAAGCAGCCCGCCAGCAACAGGCAAAGCAGGACCACGCGCAGCGCCAGCGTGCCGAGGAAGAGGCGCAGCGCGAGGAGCGGCTGCGTGCGATCGGCAGGCAGCTCGACAAGGAAGCGGCCCAGCGCGACCCGGCCGCGGCAGGTCCGACGCCGCCGCCCACGACCAGCAGCCTGCGCCGCGGCTGGCTGTTCGGCCGCGCCGACCCCAATGCCGACCTCGTCCAGTACGCGCAGGGCATGAGCCGAAAGATCGAGCTGAACATGACGTTCGACACCGTGCGCGAGCTGGTGAAGCAGCCGCACACGGCGCCGGTCGTGACGGTCGCCGTGCGCGCCGACGGTTCGGTGGAGAAGGTGACCTTCGTCGTCTCCAGCGGCCTGCCCGCGCTCGACGAGGCGATACGGCAAGTCATCGCCAGCCAGGCGCCGTATGGGCCGTTCCCGCCGGCGCTGGCGCGCCAGTATGACGTGATCGAGATCCGCCGCACCTGGCTGTTCGACACCGCCATCCGTCTGCAATAAGGTCTCAGAGCGCAAACAGGATGTCGCTGATGCGCTCGTAGACGGGGTCGGCCGAGGGGCCCTTGTTCGGCCAGTTCAGGATGTCGAAGTGGTCGTAGCCGCGGTAGTTCCCGAGGAAATTCCATGTCCCTTTGACGGGCGTGCCGTCGAAGTCGCGCACCGGATGCCCGGCGGGCGCGCGCATGCTGCTGGTGTTGACGACGCCGTCGTTGGCGAACCACTCGCTGTCGATGCGCACCCGCCCGGGCGCGCTCTGGGTGTAGCCGCCCATGCCGTTTTGGAGCATCGAAGGGACGATCCATTCGCCGGCATAGAGCTTGTAGTAACTGAACATGTCGGCACGGGGATACTGGTAGCGCGCACTCTGGACCGGGGCGATCGCGCGGTCGGTGCCGTTGCAGCACCAGGCGCCCGCTTCGGTCGCCAGCGTCCCGACCGAAAAGTAATAGACGTGCGGCGAGGTGCGCGCCCAGCGGTTGAAGTGGCGCGCGCCGTCCGGCGCCATCTCCCAGTTGCGCAGGTCGGCCTCGAACCAGTCGCGCAGCGGCGAGCGCAGTGCGGGCAGGATGTCGAGCACGGCGTCGCGCAGGGTCGTGCCGTTGTGCGGGCTCGAGATCGTGGTGACGCTGCGCACCCAGCCGGCCTTGCCGCCCCGGTACAGCTCGCCATCGCCTTCGCCGGGCGCGCCGTGCTCGAGGAGTTCGACCAGGGCCCGGATCGTCGTGCCGCCCTGGCTGTGGCCGATCATGTGCAGCGGGTGGGCCGCATCCCAGGCGGGGTAGAGCGCCGGCGGATGGCCGAGCGGATTGCGGGCCGGGTCGGCCGCCCAGCAGCGCGCCGGCCTGGCCGCAGGCTCGGCCGCAACATGGCTCAGTCCGTAGTCGACGCAGCCGCCCTTGATCTGCGCATACAGTTCGGCGGCGCGCTCGCGGTTGCTGGCGATGGCGCCGACGCTGGCGGTGAACACCGTGCGCGGTCCCTTGTAGAGGCGCAGGTGGGCGGCGATGTCGGCATGTCCGCCCCAGTACAGGAAACCGCTGCGGGGAAACTGGTCGGGGCCGAAGCCGAGGAAGCCGTGCACCAGCACGACCGGATCGTTGTTGGCGGCGCGCGCCGATGCCGGCAACAGCGCCATCAGCAGGGCAAGGGCTGGCAACAGCGCCAGCGCCAGCAAGGCGGGCAGGATCCGGATGGGCGACTGCATGAAGGGCTCCGAGGGGCGAAGCCATCATTGTCGAAGCGTGCGCACCGGGCCGGTTTGCGTTATGTCGGATCTTGGCTAAAAACAAGCCGCCGGCACACCAAAGTGGTGCGCCGGCGGCTTGACGAACGCCTCAACTTTGCAGGCAGGGAATTACTGCGCCTTGATTGCCGGCTGCGTAGGCTGCTTCGGCTGGGCCGACGGCGCCGGCACCGTGCTGCCGACCGCGCCCGGTGCGTTCGCATCAGGCGGCGGGGCAATCGAGGCGGTCATGCTGGCCTTCTCGGCGGCGTCGATGCGCTCGCCATTCCAGACCACGTAGTCGTCGATCGAATACAGCTTGCAGGGCTCGCTGCTCTTGGCCGTGCAGGTAGCCAGCGCACGCGCTTCCGGCGATTCGCCTTCCTCGGCCCAGGTCCAGGCGCCGCTCGGCGAGACTGCAAAGGCGCGAGGCGTCATCTTGGTCAGATAGTCGGCGTAGGCGAGGCGGCCGTTTTCCGAGAGGAAGGGCACGGCCTCGACGTCCTCGACGCCGGCAAAGTCGGTGCGCGGCGGCAGCGGGGGCGGCGGCACGCTGTGCAGCACCTCGGTCGGCATGCCGACGCTTTTCAGGAACTGCATGGTATCGGCAAGCCAGACCTTTTCGCCGTCGCGGCTGGCCAGCATGCCGTGGGCGTCGCGCTTGAACGAAGGGAACTCGACCAGGCGCGCGCGGCCGCCTGCCTGGCTGTAGGCCTCGTGCAGGCGGTTCGCCAGGTCCGGGCCGAACAGCGAATCGTTCTCGCCATACATCCACAGGCTCGGCACCTTGCTCTTCGCACCGTACTCGGCGAAGGCCGACACCAGCGCCGAGCGCCAGGCGCAGCGGTCGCTGTCGTCGCGCAGGCCGCCGGCGAAATTGATCAGGCCGCGCACGCCCGGCAATGCCTCGGTGCCGAGCGCCATCGTCGCCAGGCCACCGTAGGACTGGCCGGCCACGACCACCTGGCCGGCGTCGACCCATTTCTGGGTACGCGCGTAGTCCAGCGTCGAGCGGATGTCGTCGGCCTGCAGGTAGCCGTTGGCGGTCATGTCGCAGCCGCGGTCGCGGTAATAACCGGTCGAGTTGGCGAAACCCTGGCGCATCGGCACCATCACCGCATAGCCGCGCTTCACGAAGGCGGTGGCCATGTGATAGAACCGGTCGCGCGGCTGGGAGCTCGGGCGGCCCGGGTCCTTGCCGTGGTTGATGATCAGCAGCGGGAAGGGGCCCGGCCCGTTCGGCTGGAACACGGTCGTCTCGAGCATTGCGCGGCCACCGGCGGCAGGCACCTGGACGATGCGCTCGTTCATGCGGTAGTCGAGCTGGAGCTCCTGCTCGATTGCGATGCCAGGCAGCATGGCCAAACTGGCCAGCAGGGCGGTGAGGGAAGTACGAAAGCTTGGGCGAACTCTAAACATGGAAGACTCTGGAGTGCCTGCCGGTGCGACAGCATTGCTTTAGGGAATAAATTGATTCTAGGCACCTAGAAACGGCAGGGCAATACTCGAATCGGCAACTCCAGGGCTAAATTTTCGTGTGTGGTCAAACTGCTTACGCACATCAATAAGGAACAGGCGCCGATGCCTCGTCGAGCCCGCCTGTTTCTTGCTTGAACAGGCAATATTGCTTAGTAATCAATGGGTTGTCGGTGTGGTATTGCCGAGACAGGCCGGGTGGCCGTTGCGCCTGGAGCCGGCATGCCGGAGTGTCGGAGGGCGCCGGCGAAGGCCTCCGCGCTGATCGGCTGCCGCCTGCCGTCCTCTGCGATCCGGCGGCCGGAAAGCCGGCTGCTACAATCGCGCCTTTCTCTCCCGACCGCCCATGCCTCTGCCTCCTGCTCACCGCCGTGCCACCTGCGCCGCCTGCCTGCGCGCGCAGTCGGCCTGCATTTGCCGCTGGGTCAGGCCGGTGCGGGTCGAGTGCGCGCTGCTGGTCCTCCAGCATCCGCTCGAGGTCGCCAACGCGAAGAACAGCGCCCGCCTGCTGCACCTGAGCGTGCAGGACAGCGTGCTGGCCGTGGGCGAAACCTTCGATGCGGCGCAACTCGACGCGCTGCTGCATGCGGACGGACGCACGCCGGTGCTGCTGTATCCCGCGGCGCCGGGCGAACCGGTGGCGACGGATTTGCCATCCGCCGGCCGGCTGCGCCTGGTGGTGCTCGACGCGACGTGGCGTAAAAGCCGCAAGATGCTGCACCTGAATCCGGTCTTGCAGCGTTTGCCGCGTCTCGCGCTGCGCGACATGCCGGCGTCGAGCTACCGCATCCGCAAGGCCCACGCGCCCGACCAGCTCTCGACGCTCGAGGCCGGCGCGCATGCGCTGGGCCAGGTAGAAGGGGATGCGGCGCGCCTTGCTCCGCTGTTCGAAGCCTTCGACGGTTTCGTCGAACAGCAGGCGGCATGCGTGCCACGCTTGAAATCGCCGGAATAGCCGCGTACCATACTGTATAAATATACAGTATCGGGTGCGCCATGCAAAATCGCCAACGAACAATTGACCGGGAATACAGTGCCGAGCAGCCCATGCTGCCGCCGCAGCCGCTCGGCGCCCTGAAAGGGCGCGGGGCCGTGTCGAACATCCAGGGCCGCCATGAAGTCAACGGGCGCGAAGGTTTCGACGACGGCTGGGTGGCGGACGGCGAGGGCATCGAACATCCCGCATTCAAGACCCAGGTCACCGACGAGATCGCGAAAAGCATCCTGTCGCGCAACGCCTCGCCCGACATTCCCTTCCGGGTCTCGCTCAACCCCTACCGTGGGTGCGAGCACGGCTGCATCTACTGCTTCGCGCGGCCCACGCACAGCTACCTCGGGCTGTCGCCCGGGCTCGACTTCGAAAGCCGCATTTTCGCCAAGATCAATGCGGCCGAAGTGCTGCGGCGCGAGCTGGCGCATCCGTCGTACAAGCCCGAGCACATCGCCATCGGCGTCAACACCGACGCCTACCAGCCCTGCGAGCGCGACAAGCACATCACGCGCCAGGTGCTGGAAGTCCTGAGCGAATGCGGCCACCCGGTCGGGATGATCACCAAGTCCTCGCTGATCGAGCGCGATATCGACCTGCTCGCGCCGATGGCGGCCAAGAACCAGGCTTGCGCGGCGATCACGATCACCACGCTCGACTCGGAAATCTCGCGCACCCTGGAGCCGCGCGCCGCCGCCCCGGCCCGGCGCCTGCGCACCATCCGCACGCTCACCGATGCCGGCATTCCGGTCAGCGTCAGCGTGGCGCCGATTATCCCCTTTGTCACCGAACCGGAAATCGAACGCATCCTGGAAGCGGCGCGCGACGCCGGCGCCGTCGGCGCGCACTATGTGGTGCTGCGCCTGCCCTTCGAGGTCAATCCGCTGTTCCAAGAGTGGCTGGAGGCGCATTTTCCGGAACGCGCGGCGCGGGTGATGAATCGCGTGCGCGAGATGCGCGGCGGGAAGGATTACGACAGCGATTTTTCCAAGCGCATGCACGGCGAGGGCGTCTGGGCCGACCTGATCCGCCAGCGTTTCAACAAGACGGTGGCCAAGCTGGGACTGGGCGGGCTGGGCGGGCGTTTCGAGCGGCTCGATACGACGGCCTTCCGCCGGCCGCTGGTGGTGCCGGCGGCGGCGCGCAAGCCTGGCGCCCGGACAGCGGGGCAGCTCGACCTGTTCTAAACGCAGGGTTGATGATCAGTCAGGGCGATGCAGGGAGGCTGTCGCGGAGGGGCAAGGCACGGCGCGGCGCGTCACGCATGTCACGGCGCGCTACGCATCTCGCATCGCGCTTCGTGTGCATCTCAACGTATCACGACGCTACGGGCAGGCGCAGCGCACGCCGCAGCAGGCCGCCCAGTGCGCGCCGCAGGCGTGGGCTATGGAGGCAGGCAGCGCCGGCCAGGCCGATTGCACAGCCGAGCAGGGTGTCCAGGAAGCGTGCCTGGATCAGCAGCGCCGCCGGCGCGTGGCCCAGCGTGGCGGCTTCGGCGAGCAGGATGGTCAGCGGCGTGATGAGGCTGACCGCCAGCGCGTAATGCCGCACCACCAGCGACTCGACCAGGAAGGTCAGCAGCATGACGGCGAGGGCGATCGACCACTGGTCGAGCGGAAACGACAGCAGGGCCCACGACACCAGCAGGCCGAGGGCGGTGCCGATCACGCGGTGCAGCTGTTTGGTCCAGGCGGCGCGGAGGGAGCTGCCCTGGATCACGGCGAGGCAACTGATCGGCACCCAGTAGGCTTTCTCCATCTGTAAAGCCTGGGCCACGGCGAGCGAGACGCCGACCGCCAGGCCAATGACCAGTGCGTCGAGCACGACGAAGTCGAAGCCGGGCGCGGGTGCTTCTCGCGCCGGCTGGGGAGCGGGGCGCCGCAAGGTGCACAGGCTGTAGACGAAGCCGACCACGCAGGCCACCAGGCAACCGAGGGCGAACAGGCCGATCATGCGCGGCACCTCCGGCAGCGCGACCGGCGAATAGGCGCCGATAGCCGCCACCATGACGAAGAAGAGGCTGCCGGGTGGGCCGACGTTGTGCAGGCGGCACATCATCGTCACGAGCATGGTGATGCACGCGATGGTCGGCAGGATCAGGGACGGGACCAGCTGACTGGCCAGCCCGAGGGCGTAACAGGCCAGCATGCCGAAGGCGCAGGCCATCAGCACCACCATGCGATGGGACAGGGAGGTGGCCGGCAGGTAGAGGAAGGCCAGGCCGCCGACCGAGCCGGCCAGGCCGTACTCGATGTGGCCGTAGAAGGCGCCGGCCAGCAGCGGCAAGCCCGAGGCGAGCGCGGCCGCGAGCGGCAGGGGCCAGCGCCGGTCGCTCGGCTGGAAGCGCAGCAGCTGGCGCCATTGCTCCGCAGCGAGTGCCGCCAGCCGTGGCAGCCAGCCGGAGCGCGGCGTGCGGGGCCGGCTATCGTCCATCATGGCGTGGAGGACTTACTGGCCGAGGCAAATGATCTTCGTCGCGTACTCGTGCGCGTTGCTCTTCTTTTTCGTAGACCAGTCGATGACCTCCTGCGCCTCGGCCACCGTCATGACTGTGGCTTTTTCCTTGTTCTTGATAAAGGAAACGCCTTCGAACTTGCCCTCCTTGCTGCGCATGACCCTGGCGAACACGGGCGGTTTTTTCTCGCCGTCCGCGATCTTGTTTTGCTGCACGAGGTAACGCTGGTCTTTGGTTTCCATATTGACGCCTGTAAGTAGAATGCAGGCGCCATTTTACGGCTTCGGCGGCGAACGCGAAGGCGGACGGTGCGGGAGCAGGGGAGGAAAGCGCGGCACAGCCGACCGAACATCCGGCCGAACATCCGGCCGGCCGTGCCGCGCCGGCGGTCAGCCGCCAGTCTTGGAGACGACCACCTTGCGTGTCACCGTCGTGCTCTTGCCGCCGCTATCGGTCACAGTAAGGCGTACCGTATAGGTGCCGGGCGCGCGCCAGACATGCTGGCCGCTCACGCTGCCGGTGCCGTTTTTCGCGCTGACGACGCCCGTCTCCTGCTTGCCGTCGCCCCACGACCAGTTGGCCTTGTGGGTGTCGCGCAGGTCGGCGTCCTTGAAGCCCGCACTCAGGCTCAGCAGGCGGTTGGCGACGGCCGGGCCGCTGGCTTCGATCGGGCCGACGACCGGGGCGACGTGGCTGACGGCGCGCGGAACCAGCAGTACCAGGCCGGAGGTCGATTCCGCCACGATCGCGCCGTTCTCCGAAATGTCGCGCGCGGACCTCAGTACCAGGCCGGGCGGGGCGTCGGGAATACGGGTGTTCAGGTCGACCAGCCCTTCCGCGCGCGTCCAGACGAAGGCGCGCAGGCCGAGCCCGGGCGCGGGCGCCTCGCCCACCACCTGGCCGCGGTTGTTCACCGCATGGGCGATCGAATTGAGCCCGCCCGCAAAGTTGCCAAGGAAGCGGATCCCGGTTTCCCGGGTCCAGGTGTAGCCCGCATTCACGCCCGTCGCGGTGTCGATGCCGACGGCCAGGCCGCGGTCGTTGATATCCGTGACCTGCGACCCGGTACCGCCTTCCCCGATGGTGACCCCGCCCAGCCTTGGCGTCCACACCCATGACACCGGCAGGCCGGCGGCATTCAGCGCCGTGCCGCCGACTTGTCCGGCAGCATTGATGACGATCGCCTGTGTCCCTGCGCCAAGCCCGACCATGCCGGTAGCGCGGCTCCAGAGGAAGGCTTCGCCGCGAACGTCGCCGAGCTGCAGGCTGTTGCCGGCAACCTGGCCGGCCTCGTTGATCGCCGATGCATTCGAAACGTTCGTGCCCGGCAGCATGCCGAGGTCGAGCAGGCCGGTCTTGCGGCTCCACAGCACCGCGTGGTTGCGTCCGTTGACCTGTGACGCGCCCACGATCTGGCCCGCGTTGTTGATGTCGGCGGCGACCGAGTCGCCCGGACCAGGGGGGAGTGCGCCGAGGTCGATGATGCCGGTGCGCTGGCTCCAGACAAAGGCGTGGAAGTTGTTCTGCGCGTTGATCGTGCTGGAACCGATGACCTGCCCGAGGTCGTTGACGCCGAATGCGAGCGTCTCCGTGCCGCCGAGCGTACCGATGTCCAGTACCCGCCGGCCATCGTAGAACTTGCCGGCTCCCCCCGATGGCCCGGCGACGGTGAAGGCCACCTGGTCCCGGTTGTTGATATCGGGCTGCGTGATCGGGTTCGATTCCCAGAGCGGGATGATGCGGTAGGTGGTGGTCACCGGCGTGGACGGCGGCGTTTTCGGATACGCCAGCGCCTGGTTGCCGCCATCCCAGCTGCTGGCAGCCAGGAGCATGGCCGGGGCAAGGCACCACAGTTTCCAGCCACGGGGCGCGGATGATGCATGTCGAGTCAGCATTTGTTCCTCCTAAGTCAGTTCGATGCGTCTAATCAAGATGCAGCAAGGGAAACAGTGCTAGACGCGGGCACTCGCTCCAGCTTAAGTGGGCAGTCGGGGACGGCTACTGGGCGGGATCAAACTGCCGCGCTGGTCAGGCGCGCAAGGCCGCATGCCGACAGGAAAATGATCAGGTAGAGCAGCCAAGGGTCGCAGTGCAGGCGGCGCCGTTCGATTCTCGGTTCCATGCTTTCCTCCCGTTCAGTTTGTGCGCTCCGTCAACATGGCGTGCGGGAAACGATGCTAGGGCGGAGGGCGCATGGCTTCAGCTTAGGATGTGGCTGAGGCTGCTTGCTGAGGAAGGTCAAGGGCTGTGTCGTAGCAGGGAACCAAGGTCGGCAGCAGGACCCAGGGTGGACGGCTCCACCCGATTGCGTGAGCGAACCGAGACGGTGGCGCCGTCCACCATGCGCGATACGACTACCCGGCCAGATCGGCCAGATGCCGCTCGATCTCGAACACGTGCGCATCCGGCTTGCCCAGCTCGCGCAGCGCTTTCGCCAGCTCCAGCAGGTATTCGCTGTTCGGCCCGCTCGGGCCGCGCGCGGTGGCGATCTGGCGCGCAATGTCCAGTTCGCTCGCGGGGCCGAGGAAGGCGGCGTTTTCGTGGGTGGCGATGTAGACCAGGCCGAGGGCGCTGGCGCCGTCGTCGAACACGATGTCGGTCGCCAGGCGCAGGTAGCCGTTCTTTTCGCGGTGGTCGAGGTGGGCGAATTCCTCGGGCGTGACCAGGTAGGCCATCCCGTGGCAGAGCGCGCCGGGGTCCGGCACCAGGGTCACCACGCGGCCCGGCGCCGTCTCGGTGCCGCGGTGGTCGTGCGAACCCTGCCAGAAGCGGCGGGTCCAGCCGCGGATGGCGGCGGGGCGGCGTTCGATGAAGGGGAAGTCGGCCTTGAAGATCAGGGAGCCGTAGCCGAACAGCCAGACGCTCTGGTGGCCGTCGAATTGGTCCATGCGCTGGTTGATCGCAATGGTGTTGTGGGACATCTGGAACGCTCCGGCAAAAACTGGTCGCCGAATTCTAGCGCAGCCCGGGAACAGGCGCAGGCCGGGCCCGCCGCAGGGGCAGGCAGAAGCGTCAGGCCTCCTGCGTGCGCGCCATCTCGCGCTTGGCCTGCACGTACGGGAACAGGAACTCGATGAAGCTCTCGGCCGCCGGCGACAGCGAGCGCCCGGCGCGCGTATAGACGAAGAAGCGGCGCGTCAGCCTTGGCTCCTCGAGCGTGCGCATGCGCAGGCGGTAGAGCTGGGCCAGCGGCTGGGCGTAGGGCAGGCAGACGGTAACGCCGAGTCCGGCGCTGACCATGGCCAGCGCCGTGGTCATGAAGGTCACCTCGTTCGCAGGTTTCAGGGGAACGTCGCGCAGCAGGGCGTGCATGTCGGCCAGCAGCCGCTCGGTGAACTGGCCCTGCAGGGCGATGAAGGGATAACGCGCCACGTCCTGCCAGGTGACGCGCTCGGCGTCCTCCAGCGGGTGGCCCTCGGGGAACACCAGTGCGAAGGGCATTTCGAACAGTTCGCGCGCCTGCAGTTGCGGCATCGGATCGCGCTCGGGGCCGATGCCGATATCCGATTCGCCCGACAGCACGCGCGCGATCACGTTTTCGACCGGGCTGTCGGCCACGCGCACGTCGATGTCCGGATGCACGGCGCGGTAGGCGGCCATGGCTTCGGGCACCAGGGTGCAGCACATCAGTTGCGGCGCGGCAATGCGAACAATGCCCTTGCGGAGCTGCGTATGGTCCGCCACGTTCGCCAGCGCACCGTCGAGATCATCGATCATCTGGCTAAATAGCGGATACAGCTCGCGTCCGATCTCGGTCAGGGTGATGCGGCGCGTGGAACGGTCGACGACGCGGGCGTCCAGGGTCTGCTCCAGCTCCTTGATCAGGCCAGACAACGCGGACTGCGTGACGTGCATGTACTGGGCGGCCAGGGTGAAGTTGCCGGTCTTGGCAAGCGCCACGAATGCGCGCATCTGTCGCAGGGTGGGATTCATAAGATAAGCTGATAAATCGGCCAGAAAATATTGTTTGTATGATAGTCCTAATTGTCTTTTAATGGCGGCAACATAGTAAAAGACGAAGGAAATCGCCATGAAACTTGCATCACTCAAGACCGGCGGCCGCGACGGCACGCTGGTCGTCGTCAGCCGTGACCTCGTCACCTGCCAGGCCGTCCCGAAAATCGCGCGCACGCTGCAGTGCGCACTCGACGACTGGGACGCCGTCGCGCCCAAACTGCAGGCCGTCTACGACAGGCTCAATGCAGGCACCGCCGACAAGGCCGAGTCCTTCATCGACATGGAGTGCCACTCGCCGCTGCCGCGCGCCTACCAGTGGTGCGACGGGTCGGCCTACATCAACCACGTCGAGCTGGTGCGCAAGGCGCGCAATGCCGAGGTGCCGGCCTCCTTCTATACCGATCCGCTGATGTACCAGGGCGGCTCCGACCGCTTCATTGGCCCCTGCGACCCGATCGCCGTGCTGAGCGAGGACTGGGGCGTGGACCTCGAAGCGGAAGTCGCGGTCGTCACCGGCGACGTGCCGATGGGCGCCAGCGTGGAGCAGGCGGCGCAGGCGATCCGCCTCGTCATGCTGGTCAACGACGTGTCGCTGCGCAACCTGATTCCGAACGAACTGGCCAAGGGCTTCGGCTTTTACCAGTCCAAGCCGGCCAGCGCCTTTTCGCCGGTGGCCGTCACGCCGGACGAATTGAAAGGAGCATGGAACGACAGCAAACTGTGCCTGCCGCTGCTGGTCACGCTCAACGACGAGCCCTTCGGCAAGCCGAACGCCGGCGACGACATGACCTTCAGTTTCGCGCAGCTGATCGCACACGCCGCCAAGACCCGCGAACTGGGCGCCGGCAGCATCGTCGGTTCGGGCACGGTGTCGAACAAGCAGGGCAGCCTGCACGGCTCGAGCATCGCCAACGGCGGCGTCGGCTATTGCTGCCTGGCCGAGGTGCGGATGTATGAAACGATCGAACACGGCGCCCCGAAGACGCCGTTCCTGCGCTTCGGCGACAACGTGCGCATCGAGATGCTCGATGCCGACGGCGCCAGCATCTTCGGCGCCATCGATCACGAGGTGATGCATTACCACGGGAGGAAAGAATGAAGCTCTATACCTATTTCCGCAGCTCCGCCGCCTACCGCGTGCGGATCGCACTGAACCTGAAGGGCCTGGCTTACGACGCGGTGCCCGTGCACCTGCTCAAGGACGGCGGCCAGCAGCGCCAGGAAGACTACCGCAAGATCAACCCGAGCGGCCTGGTGCCGGCTTTCCAGGACGACCGCATCACGCTGACGCAGTCGACGGCGATCATCGAATACCTCGACGAACGCTTCCCGGCCGTGCCGCTGATGCCGCAGGACGTCGCCGGCCGCGCCCGCGTGCGCGAACTGGCCCAGATCATCGCCTGCGACATCCACCCGCTGAACAACCTGCGCGTGCTGAAGCACCTCGTGCATGAGCTCAAGCTCACCGAAGAGCAGAAGAACGAATGGATCCGCCACTGGATCCGCGAAGGCCTCGCCGCGCTGGAAGCCCACCTCGCGCGCGACCCGGCGGCCGGCCCCTTCTGCCACGGCGGCGCCCCGACGGTGGCCGACTGCTTCCTGGTGCCGCAGGTCTTCAACGCCCAGCGCTTCGACATCGACATCGCCGCCTACCCGAACATCGCCCGCATCAACGCCCTGTGCGTCGACATGCAGGCGTTCGCGGCGGCGCATCCGTCGAAACAGCCGGACGCGGAATAAGGAACGCGGCAGCAAGGATCACGGGCAGGCTTCAAGCCTGCCCGTTTTGCATTCCGTAGGGTGGACTGCTCCACCCATAACGGATGAATAACCGCACAGCATGCGCAGTCCACGCTCACAGGACAGGGTGGAGCAGCCCACCCTACGACCGATCCGGCTCCGATGGCGACGAGATCTCGTCGAGCGTCCTGTCGACGTCGGCCGAATGCTTGGTCGCCACGTCGCCCAGCGAGACGATGCCGACGATCTGCCCGGAATCCTCGTCGAGCACCGGGATGCGGCGGATCTGGACGTCGGCCATCTGGTTCAGGACGTCCTCGACGCTCTGGCGCGTGGTGCAGGTGCGCACGTCGGTGCTCATCACGTCGGTGACTTTGGTCGAGCCGGGGTCCTGGCCGACGGCGGTCGAGCGCACGGTGATGTCGCGGTCGGTGATCATGCCGACCAGCTTGCTTCCATCGGTCACGGGAATAGCGCCGACGTTCAGTTCGTCCATCAACTGCGCGGCGCGTTGCACCGTGTCCTGTGGCGAAATGGTTTGCACGTCACGGGTCATCACATCCTGGATCGTTTGCATTGCAGGCCTCCTTGTCGGGTGGTTGGCGGATTGTCCGCAGGGATGGGCCATCATGCCGCGTTTTACCGATGGGGCTCGCCAGCTTGAAGAGCGACAATCTTGCTCCAGGATAGACCCCGCACAGGTACAATCCGCTTCTTTTTTGCCACGCCCGCCATGACCAATCCGACCGTACCAAGCGCTTTTCTCGACATGCTGGCCCTTGCCGATCCGTCCTGGCGGCCGCATCTGGTGCGCGGACTGGAGGCGGTGGCCCGCGCCAATCCCGCTTACCTGCCGGACCTGGCCGCGGATAGCTACCTGCCGACCGAAGGCCGCCTGTTCGCCGCCTTCGCCCAGCCCCTGGAGCGGGTGCGCTACGTGCTGGTGGGGGAGGGGCCGTACCCGCGCGCCGCGAGCGCGACCGGGGTCTGCTTCATGGATGGGGCCGTGGGCGAGCTGTGGAGCGAGGCGGGGTTGTCGAAGCCGGTCAACCGGGCGACTTCGCTGCGCAACTTCATGAAGATGCTGCTGGTGGCCGATGGGCAATTGCAGCCTGACGCGACCGGCGGGGCGGCGCTGGCGCCGGTGGCGGCCGCGGCGCGCGCCAACGGGGCAATCCGGACCCTGGCGCAGTTGCAGGACAACCTGACGGCCGAGGGCTTCCTGCTGCTGAATGCGGCGCTGGTGTTTCGCAAGCATGTGGCGCCCGTGGTCGATGCGCGGGCCTGGCTGCCTTTCCTGCAGACGGTGCTGGCGGTGCTCGCCGAACGGGCAGAGCCGCCGACGCTGGTGTTGTGGGGGAAGATTGCGGAGCAGTTGGCGAAGTTGCCCGAGACGGCGGCGTTTCCGCAGGCAGTGGCGGAGCATCCGTATAACCTGACGTTCATTGCGAACCGGGGGATGCTGGAGTTGTTCGGGCCGATGGGGTTATTGCGGGCGCGGTGAGCGGATAGCGGCGCGGTTACGGCGGGGTGAGGTCGCGTATCGCCGCGTGGACTGCGCAAACGTTCCAGCAGATCACGCGGGAGTGGTGGAGCAGTCCACCCTACGGATCGCAGGCCTTTGAGGCATCGGTTGAACTGACGCGCACGTAGGGTGGACGGCTCTGCCGTCCACGCGTCGATACCCGCCCGACGAGCACTCGAAAACGCCCCGCCGAGCCCCCGGCCGTTTTTGGCCCCTCCAAGACAAGCACCCCGGAATTTGCTATACTTGACTAAATCGTTCAACTAATCCGGTCTTTCTGTAACAACGCTGAAGACATGGCAAAAGTGAACAAGAGCAATATTTTAACATTACCGGGGTTGTGATGCGTCTGACCACCAAAGGCCGTTTTGCTGTCACTGCGATGATCGATCTTGCCCTGCGCCAGGGTAATGGTCCCGTCACGCTGTCGGGCATCAGCCAGCGCCAGGCCATTTCGCTGTCCTACCTGGAGCAGCTGTTCGGCAAGCTGCGGCGCCATGCGATCGTCGAATCGATCCGCGGGCCGGGCGGCGGCTACAGCCTGGCGCGGCCGGCGGAGCGGGTGACGGTGGCCGACATCATCATCGCCGTCGACGAGCCGCTCGATGCGACCCAGTGCGGCGGCAAGGAAAACTGCCACGGGTCGGACGCTGCCAGCGGCACCCGCTGCATGACCCATGAGCTCTGGACCACGCTCAACGCCAAGATGGTCGACTACCTGGACTCGGTTTCCCTGCAAGACCTGGTCGACCAGCAAAAGCAGAAAGAACAAAGCGTCGTGGTCGTGCACCGCCCCCACGCCGCCGCCACCGCAAAAATTGAAGCAGAACTGGAGTGAACTGATGAACGCGCCTTTGGACAAAAAAATCGAGCAGAGCTTCGTGACTGCACCGCATTTCCCGGTCTACATGGACTATTCGGCGACGACGCCGATCGACCCACGCGTGGCCGACAAAATGATTCCCTTCCTGCGCGAGCAGTTCGGTAATCCGGCCTCGCGCAGCCACATGTACGGCTGGTCGGCCGAGGCCGCAGTCGAAGAAGCGCGCGGCCACGTCGCCGCCCTGGTCGGTGCCGATCCGCGCGAGATCATCTGGACCTCCGGCGCGACCGAATCGAACAACCTGGCCCTGAAGGGCGCCGCCAACTTCTATAAAACGAAGGGCAAGCACATCATCACGGTGAAGACCGAGCACAAGGCCGTGCTGGACACCGTGCGCGAACTCGAGCGCGTCGGTTTCGAGGCGACCTACCTCGAGCCGCAGGACAACGGCCTGATCACGATCGAGCAGCTGGCCGCGGCGATCCGTCCGGACACCATCCTGGTCTCGGTCATGCTGGTGAATAACGAAATCGGCGTGATCCAGCCGATCGACGAAATCGGCGAACTGTGCCGCTCGAAGGGCATCATCTTCCACTGCGACGCCGCCCAGGCGACCGGCAAGGTCCATATCGACCTGAGCAAGACCAAGTGCGACCTGATGACTTTCACCGCCCACAAAACCTACGGTCCGAAGGGCATCGGCGCCCTGTACGTGCGCCGCAAGCCGCGCGTGCGCCTGGAAGCGCAGATGCACGGCGGTGGCCACGAGCGCGGCCTGCGTTCGGGCACGCTGCCGACCCACCAGATCGCCGGTATGGGCGAAGCCTTCCGCATCGCCAGGGAAGAGATGGACACCGAAGTCGTGCGCATCAAGGCGCTGCGCGACCGCCTGGCCAAGGGCCTGATGGAGATCGAAGAGGTCTACATCAACGGCGACATGGACCACCGCGTGCCGCACAACCTGAACGTCTCGTTCAACTACGTCGAGGGCGAGTCGCTGATCATGGCGATCAAGGACATCGCCGTGTCGTCCGGTTCGGCCTGCACCTCGGCTTCGCTGGAACCGTCCTACGTGCTGCGCGCCCTGGGCCGCAGCGACGAACTGGCGCACAGCTCGATCCGCTTCACCATCGGCCGCTTCACGACCGAGGAAGACATCGACTTCACGATCGAACTGCTGAAGGCAAAGGTAGGCAAACTGCGCGAACTGTCGCCGCTGTGGGACATGTTCAAGGAAGGGATCGATCTGAACTCGATCCAATGGGCCGCACACTAAACTAAAGAATTCAAGGAGCACTACCATGGCATATTCGGACAAAGTACTCGACCACTACGAGAATCCACGCAACGTCGGCGCCTTCGAAAAGGGCGATGAGTCGGTCGGCACCGGCATGGTCGGCGCCCCGGCCTGCGGCGACGTGATGAAGCTGCAGATCAAGGTGAACGAGCAGGGCCTGATCGAAGACGCGAAGTTCAAGACCTATGGCTGCGGTTCGGCCATCGCATCGAGCTCGCTGGTGACCGAGTGGGTGAAAGGTAAAACCCTGGACCAGGCACTGGCCATCAAGAACACGCAGATCGCCGAAGAACTGGCGCTGCCGCCGGTGAAGATCCACTGCTCGATCCTGGCCGAAGACGCGATCAAGGCCGCCGTCGCCGACTACAAGACGAAGCACGCAACTGCATAAGTAGACTCACGCTGGAGAAGAACGCATGGCAATCACACTGACCGAAAAAGCGGCGAAGCACATCAACCGCTACATCGAGCGTCGCGGCAAGGGCCTCGGGCTGCGTTTCGGCGTGCGCACCACCGGCTGCTCCGGCCTGGCCTACAAGCTGGAGTACGTCGACGAGGCGGCACCCGAGGACAACGTCTTCGAATCGCATGGCGTGAAGGTCTTCGTCGACCCGAAGAGCCTGGCCTACATCGACGGCACCGAACTCGATTTCGCCCGTGAGGGACTGAACGAAGGCTTCCGCTTCAACAACCCGAACGTCAAGGACAATTGCGGTTGCGGCGAGAGCTTCCGTATCTGAGCTGCTGATGCAGAATCACTTCGAGCTGTTCGGGCTGCCGGCCCGTTTTGATGTCGATACCGCCGCGCTGGATGCGGCCTACCGCGACGTCCAGGGCCGCGTCCACCCGGACCGTTTCGTGAACGCCACCGACGCCGAGAAGCGCGTCGCCATGCAGTGGGCCACGCGCGCCAACGAAGCGTATCAAACGCTGAAGAACCCGCAAAAGCGCGCGCAGTACCTGTGCGAGCTGAACGGCGTCGACCTGCAGACCGAGTCCAACACGGCCATGCCGATGGCCTTCCTGATGCAGCAGATGGAATGGCGCGAGGAACTCGGCGACGCGCGCGCGGCCAAGGATGCTTCTTCATTGGACGCCCTGGACGCGCAAGTGCGCGGCGAGCGCAAGCAGATGCTGGTGCAGGTCGGCAAGCAGCTCGACGCCGGGGACTTCCACGCAGCCGCGCAAGGCGTGCGCGCGCTGATGTTCCTCGATAAATTCGGGGACGAGGTACAGTACGCGTTCGAGGCGATTGAAAACTAGTTTGCGCTGAGCGCAGGGAAGTAGGGTGGACGGCTCTGCCGTCCACGCGTTCAACAGGCGTGTGAATCATCGCGGCAGGAAAGCTACCCACCCATGGAGGCGGCGAGCACGACGGCTTCGCTGTTCAGGCCTGCGTTGAACGCGTGGACGGCGGAGCCGTCCACCCTACGTTTCAGGATCGGCCGCCTCATCGCAGCACCACAGAACAACAACCAGGTAACACGAACATGGCACTTTTGCAGATCTCCGAACCCGGCATGTCGACCGCGCCGCACCAGCACCGGCTGGCGGTGGGCATCGACCTGGGCACCACCAATTCGCTCGTCGCCACGGTGCGCAGCGGGATTCCCGAAGTGCTCAGCGACGAGGACGGGCGTGCGCTGCTGCCATCGGTCGTGCGTTACCTCCCGAACGGCAATGCCCACATCGGCTACAAAGCGCAAGCGCACCGCACGGTCGATCCGAAAAATACCATCGTCTCGGTCAAGCGCTTCATGGGCCGCGGCCTGAAGGACATCGCCCACGCCGAAAACCTGCCGTACGACTTCGTCGACGGTGACCGCGAGAGCGGTCACGGCATGGTGCAGATCAACACCGTCGCCGGCGTGAAAAGCCCGGTCGAGACCTCGGCCCAGATTCTGGCGACCCTGCGCCAGCTGGCCGAGGATTCGCTCGGCGACGACCTGGTCGGCGCGGTGATCACCGTCCCCGCCTACTTCGACGACGCCCAGCGCCAGGCCACCAAGGACGCCGCCCAGCTGGCCGGCCTGAACGTGCTGCGCCTGTTGTCGGAACCGACCGCCGCGGCGATCGCCTATGGCCTCGACCATGGCTCGGAGGGCGTCTACGCCGTCTACGACCTCGGCGGCGGCACCTTCGATATCTCGATCCTGAAGCTCTCGAAGGGCGTGTTTGAGGTGCTCTCGACCGGCGGCGACTCGGCCCTGGGCGGCGACGACTTCGACCACCGCCTGTTCTGCTGGATCCGCGAGCAGGCCAAACTCGCTCCGTTGTCCGAGGAAGACACCGCGACGCTGATGGTCAAGGCGCGCCAGGCCAAGGAACTGCTGTCGACCGACGACGAGACGATGGTCGACGCCATCCTGAACTCCGGCGAAATCGTGCACGTGAAAATCACCGCCGCCACCTTCGCCGAGATCACCAAGCACCTGGTAGCTAAAACGATGAACGCGATCCGCAAGGCCATGCGCGACGCTAACGTGACGGTCGAAGACGTCGACGGCGTCGTGATGGTCGGCGGCGCCACGCGCATGCCCACCGTGCGCCGCGCCGTCTCCGAGTTCTTCCACACCATCCCGCACGCGAACATCGATCCGGACAAGGTGGTCGCCCTGGGCGCCGCCATCCAGGCCAACCTGCTGGCGGGTAACCGCGCTGCGGGCGACGACTGGCTGCTGCTGGACGTGACCCCGCTGTCGCTGGGCATCGAGACGATGGGCGGCCTGGTCGAGAAGATCATCCCGCGCAACTCGACGATTCCGTGCGCGCGTGCGCAGGAGTTCACGACGTTCAAGGACGGCCAGACCGCGCTGGCGGTGCACGTGGTGCAGGGCGAGCGCGAGCTGGTCTCGGACTGCCGCTCGCTGGCGCGTTTCGAGCTGCGCGGCATCCCGCCGATGGCGGCCGGCGCCGCGCGCATCCGCGTCACCTACCAGGTCGATGCGGACGGGCTGTTGTCGGTATCGGCGCGCGAGACGCGCTCGGGCGTGGAAGCCTCGATCACCGTCAAGCCGTCCTACGGCCTGGGCGACGACGAGGTGGCGCGCATGCTGCAGGACTCGTACAGCTCGGCCCAGGTCGACATGCAGATGCGCGCGTTGCGCGAAGAGCAGGTCGAGGCCGAGCGCATCCTGCTGGCGACCCAGTCGGCGCTCGACAGCGACGGCGACCTCCTCAGCGGCGACGAACAGGCTGCGCTGGCCGCGCTGGTGCAGGGCGTGCGCGATGCGATCGCGTTCTCGAACGATACCGCCATCGAGCCGGGCACGCGCCAGAACGCGCTGCACGACGCGGTCCAGGCGCTCGCGCACGGCACCGAGGAATTCGCCGCGCGCCGCATGGACAAGAGCGTGCGCAGCGCGCTGGCCGGGAAGTCGCTGGACGAAGTGTGATTTTCGTAGGGTGGACGGGTTTCCCGTCCACGCGTTCAACCGCCACCCGAATGACCGCAACATCATCAGCACCGCGACAAAATCAACCGATCGTTGAACGCGTGGACGGCAGAGCCGTCCACCCTACGGTTCAGAGAATAAATTGAAGAGGTAACCCAAGTGCCACAAATCGTCATCCTGCCCCACCCGACCTTCTGCCCGGACGGCGCCGTCCTGGAAGCCCCCGCCGGCAAGTCCGTCTGCGACGTCATGCTGGAAAACGACATCGACATCGAACACGCCTGCGACCGCGTCTGCGCCTGCACCACCTGCCACGTGATCGTGCGCGAAGGCTTCGAGTCGCTGAACGAGCCGGAAGAAAAGGAAGAAGACATGCTCGACAAGGCCTGGGGCCTGGAGCCGAACTCGCGCCTGTCCTGCCAGGCGATCGTGGCCGAGGAAGACCTCGTGGTCGAGATCCCGAAGTACACGATCAACCACGCCGCCGAAAAGAACCACTGATACCCGCATTGAAGCCGAACATGAAGCGCGTAGAGAACACGAAGAAGCCGGCCGCCGTGCCCGAGTTGCCGCCCGAAGTCCGCCCCGGCCAGTCGATCGAGCTGCTCAAGGAGCTGCACATCCTCACGCGCGACGGCAAGCTCAACCAGGACAGCCGCCGCAAGCTGAAACAGGTCTACCACCTGTACAACTTCATCGAGCCCCTGCTGAACGACGTACGCGCCGAGAAGAACGGCGTGTCGCTGGTCGACCACGGGGCAGGGAAGTCCTACCTCGGCTTCATCCTCTACGACCTGTTCTTCAAGGGTCTCGACGACGCCTCGCACATCTACGGCATCGAGACGCGCGAGGAACTCGTGCAGAAGTCGACGGAGCTGGCGGCGCGCCTGGGCTTTGCCAACATGTCCTTCCTGCCGCTGTCGGTGGCCGAGTCCACGACCTCAAAGGAACTGCCCGAGACGATCGACATCGTCACCGCGCTGCACGCCTGTAACACGGCCACCGACGACGCCATCGACTTCGCGCTGAAGAAAAAAGCCAAGCACATGGTGCTGGTGCCGTGCTGCCAGGCGGAGGTCGCGACGGTGCTGCGCAAGAACAAGGGCCGGGACCTGAAAAGCCCGCTCACCGAAATCTGGCGCCACCCCATCCACACGCGCGAGTTCGGCAGCCAGGTGACCAACGTGCTGCGCTGCCTGCAGCTCGAGGCGCACGGCTACCAGGTGACGGTGACGGAACTGGTGGGCTGGGAGCACTCGATGAAGAACGAGCTGATCGTGGCCACCTATAAAAACCTGCCGCGCCGCCGCCCGAGCGAGCGCCTGCAGGAAGTGCTGTCCACGCTGGGACTGGAAGAGATGGGCCAGCGTTTCTATACCTCGCAAGCGGCAGCCGGTGCACCAGCCGAAGCGGACGCCGAATCAACAGAACATTGAGACCATGAGCGATAACACCACCTGGATCGACCTGCGCAGCGACACCGTCACCCAACCCTCCAAGGCGATGCGCGCGGCCATGGCCGCCGCCGACGTCGGCGACGACGTCTACGGCGACGACCCCACCGTCAACCGCCTGCAGGACTTCGCGGCCGACCTGTTCGGCTATGAGGCGGGCATGTTCGCCGCCAGCGGCACGCAAACCAACCTGATCGCGCTGATGACCCACTGCGGACGCGGCGACGAGTACCTGGTCGGCCAGGAAGCGCACACCTACAAATACGAAGGCGGCGGCGCCGCGGTGCTGGGCTCGATCCAGCCGCAGCCGATCGCCAACCAGCCGGACGGCAGCATCGCGCTGGCGGACATCGAAGGCTACATCAAGCCCGACGACATGCACTTCGCGCGCACCCGTTTGCTGGCGCTGGAGAACACGATCGGCGGGCGCGTGCTCGGCCAGGACTACATCCAGGCCGCGACCACGCTCGCGCATGCCAAGGGCCTGGCCACCCACCTCGACGGCGCGCGCGTCTGCAACGCGGCCGTCAAGCAGGGCGTGACCCTGCGCGAAGTGGTAAAAGGCTTCGATACGGTGTCGGTCTGCCTGTCGAAGGGCCTGGGCGCCCCGGTCGGCTCGGTGCTGCTGGGACCGAAGGCCTTCATCGAGCAGGGCAAGCGCTGGCGCAAGATGCTGGGCGGCGGCATGCGCCAGGCCGGCGTCATCGCCGCGGCCGCGCAGCACGCGCTGCAGCACAATGTGGCGCGCCTGGCCGAGGACCACGACAACGCCTTCGAGCTGGCGCGTGGCCTGGGCGAGATCGAAGCGCTGAACGTCAGCACGCCGCAGACCAACATCTTCTGGCTGGATGTGCCGGCGGCCGCCTGCGAGCCGCTGCGCAAGGCATTGGCGGAGCAAGGCATCCGAGCCACGGTCGGCCCGCGCATGCGCCTGGTGACCCACCTGGACATCTCGCGTGCCGACGTCGACAAGGTCGTCGCCGCATTCAAAACCTTCTTCCAGAACTGGCGCGCCTGATGAGCAGCGCGGGAAATGCGGAAGGAATCCGCCTGGCCAAGCGCGTGGCCGAACTGGTGCCGTGCTCGCGGGCGGAAGCGGAACGCTACATCGCCAACGGCGGCGTGAGCGTCGACGGCGTGGTGGTCGAGGACCCGGCCACGCGCGTCACGCCTTCACAGGCCGTGACCCTGCTGCCGGGCGCCAGCATGGAAGAAGCACCGCCAGTCACGATCCTGCTGCACAAACCCTCGGGCATGAATTCCGGCGTCGGCATGCGCGGTGCGGATGCGCTCGAGTGCCTGAAGCAGGAGACCCTCGTGGCCGGCCAGCATGGTGCGCCGAGATTCTTGAAACGCCACCTGGCGCGCCTGACGCTGGCGACGCCGATCGAGACCGATGCCAGCGGCCTGGTGATCTACACCCAAGATTTCCGCGTGGTGCGCAAACTGCTCGACGACGGCGAGCGCGTCGAGCACGAATACGTGGTCGAGGTGTCGGGCGGCATCCGGGAAGGCGGCCTTGCGCTGCTGAACCACGGCTTGACCTTCAGCGGCAAGCCGATCAACCCGATGAAGGTCAGCTGGCAAAGCGAAGGCCGCCTGCGCTTCGCCGCCAAGGGCGTGCGCCCGGGGCAGATCGCGCACATGTGCGAGGCCGTCGGGCTGGAAGTCACCGACATCAAGCGCCTGCGTGTGGGACGGATCTCGATGGGCGGGCTGCCGGAAGGGCAGTGGCGTTACCTGGCGGAGTACGAGCGGTTCTGATTTAGGCGACGCAGCACGACAAGAAGGCTTATTTCGCCTTCGGCAAAGCAATCAGGCGCGTCCCCGCGATCCGGTCATGCAGGAACTGCCGGTCCTTGTCGAGGAAGGCCGTCAATCCCCACACCACCAGCCCCGCGCCCAGCAGCAGCGCCCATTCCTTCACGCCGTGCAGGTCGAGCAGGGCGCCGGCCAATAGCGCCGGGGCGAACCAGCCCCAGGCCAGCAGGTAGCGCAGCGCCGCGTTCCTGAAGGGCACCCTGGCGTGTCCCACCTTGACCACCTTGATGCGCCAGGTCTTCATCGCGAGGGTGAAGCCGCTGCCGCTCCACGCGTGCACGAAGTAGGCTGCCGTCACCAGGAACAGGAAGGCCATCAGCAGGCCGCGGAACAGGGGATCCTGGCGGTTGCCGGTGGCGAAGATGAAGAGGAAGACAGCCAGCGCCTCGACCGCGATCAGGAGGAAGGCTTCGTACACCATTGCGACGACGCGACGCTTGACGGTCGGCGTGCCGATGGCAGGGGACTGAGTTGGCTTAACCGTTTGCATTCGATGCGGTAGGGGCGACGGTGGTTGGAGTAGGGGCGGACGGCACAGCCGGCGCGCCTACGGCAGGCGCGGGGGCGGCGCCGGCAGGTGCGGCCGGGACAGGCGCCGGTTGCGTGATCGCCGGCGCGGCCGGGATGCTGGCGGGGGCCTGCAGCGACATGCAGGTGGCGCCGCGGCGCGTGGTGCCGGGAGGGCAGCTGGTCGGGGCGACGATCATCGTCGAGGACGGTGTTTCTGTCGTGGCCGGGTTCTTGCGGGCCGTCTGCGCCAGGCGGCGTTTCTGGTCGGGCGTGAGCTGCTTGTAGCTTTCCCAGGTGGCGGTCTTTTCGCCGGGGGCGAGCTTGCGCGTGCGGGTGTAGTTCTCGCGCGCGAGGTTGCGCTGCTCGGGGGTGAGGCGCACCCACTGGCGCATGCGTTCGTGCACGCGTTCCTGTTCTTCGCGGCTCATGGAGGCGAAGCGGCGCGACATTTCGAGCCATTTGCGCTTGCGCGTGCCTTCCATGACGTCCCACTCGTTCTTCAGGGGCTGCAATGCCAGCTGCTGCGCGTTCGAGAGATCCTGCCACAGGGGCTTGTGGAAGAGCTGGGGGCCGCTCTTGTCCGGCTGGGCCGTGGCGGCGGACGTGGCCGTGACCGCCGATCCGGCGCCGGGCGCGCCGCTGCGGTCGCCACCCCAGAAGAGCCAGGCTGCGATGGCAGCCAGCACCCCTACCACGACGGCGAAGAGGGCGCCGCGGCGGGGTTTCGATTGCGGTGTCGTCATTGGCGGCGCTGTTGCGACTCCAGGTAGGCGTTGAAGCCATGGTCGAGGTAGGCCGTCAGCGGCAGTTCGTCGGCCAGCATGGCCGCGTCGAGCTCGGCCAGCTCGTCGATGCGCTGTTCCTGTTCGTACTGGTAGAGCCCGCCCAGCCCGACGACCAGCGCCAGCAGGGGCAGGGCGACGCCCAGGCGCCCGAGTCCGGTACCGGAGAAATGGAAATCGACATCGAAGAAGCGGCGCAGGCCGGCGCGCGCGGCGACCTGCGGGGCATCGGCTTTCTTGCGCGACAGCGCGAGTTTCCTCGCAGCGGCAAGGCGCTCGGTGGTCGACGCCGGCAGCGACTCCAGGTTCTCGTTCAAGGCGTGGCGCAGCTTGTACGCCAGGTTGATGTCGTCGTTGTTCATAATTTTATTCCCTTGGCCCGCAGGGCATCGGCAAGGGTATGCGTAGCGCGAGAACAATGTGTTTTGACACTGCCCTCCGAGCACCCCATCGCGGCGGCCGTTTCGGCCACATCCATATCCTGCCAGTAACGCATAAGGAAGGCTTCGCGTTGACGCGCCGGGAGTTTTTGTATCTCCGCTTCGATCAGGCGCAGGGTCTGGGCCCGTTCGACCTGGTCCGCGCTCGACTCGGCAGCGGCCGAGCCTTCCTCCGATTCGTACGATCCGAGTATATCAAAGTCCTCGTCCTCGCCCTCCCGCCGGCCGAGGCCGGAGAAGAGGCTGACCCAGGTGTTGCGCACCTTCTCGCGGCGGAAATAATCGAGGATGGTGGTCTGCAGGATGCGCTGGAACAGCATCGGCAGTTCGGCGGCCGGCTTGTCGCCGTATTTCTCGGCGAGCTTGATCATCGCATCCTGCACGATGTCGAGCGCCGCCTCGTCCTTGCGCACCGCATACACGGCCTGCTTGAACGCCCGGCGTTCGACATTCTCGAGGAAGTCGTTGAGTTCTTTGTCTGTCGCCATGCGATGGAAGGAGGTGGTGCGCCCCGGGTACGTTGCCCGTGCTTTATGGAAACCCACGAATCCTAGCAAAAAACCACCGCGCATGCACCGTAATTGCTCAGTGATGTGCGGGGGCATGCCGGACCGGGCTGTCAGGAACGGCAAATTCGAGGTTTGCATGATCCGTCCGTTCCGTTCGCTGCACTGCACGATAAGCCCGGCCCCCACCGCCCAGTTGCGCACCAAAACCATGCATGTCAGCTTTTCCATTTTTTATCTTGACCAAAATGGTGCAACGCAGTAAGGTGGCTCTTACGCTTTGCACCCCCAAAGCTTCTTTGTCGGTCAGACAGGCACACAAGGCCTGTTCGGCATGACACGCTTTCATTTGTAGGCAGTTTGCTCCAACCCGCGCCACAAGCGCGAGAGATGCGTCGAGCCGCCACAGACACTCAGCCAAACGAGTTGCGTTCAACGTCGTTCCAAACGGTATCTGTTGATACCCGGGAGTTCGCCGTGACCGCAGAAAGAAGGGAAGCTGGAGCGTTGTGGGGCAAACCGTATTTCGTTAGGAACGAGCATCCGATCAATCGCCCAATGGGTTTTGAAAGGAAATGATTCATGAATAACGAAGCCTCAGGCTCGGGATCTCCCTCGACGGGACCGATCACCGGCGCTGAAATTGTCGTACGTTGCCTGGCCGAAGAGGGCGTCAAACACGTCTTTGGCTATCCCGGCGGCGCAGTGCTGTACATCTACGACGCCATCTTCCAGCAAGACAAATTCCAGCACGTATTAGTGCGCCACGAGCAGGCCGCCGTGCATGCCGCCGACGCCTACTCGCGCAGCTCGAATACCGTCGGCGTCGCCATCGTCACCTCCGGTCCGGGCGTGACCAATGCCGTCACCGGGCTGTCCACCGCCTACATGGATTCGATTCCGATGGTGGTGATCAGCGGCCAGGTGCCGAGCCATGCGATCGGCCAGGATGCCTTCCAGGAATGCGACACGGTCGGTATCACCCGCCCCGTGGTCAAGCACAATTTCCTGGTCAAGGACGTCAAGGAACTGGCCTCGACGATCAAGAAAGCCTTCTTCATCGCCCGCACCGGCCGCCCCGGCCCGGTCCTGGTCGACATCCCGAAGGACATCACCGTCAACAAGTGCCTGTTCGAGTACCCGCGCGAAATCGAGATGCGCTCGTATAAGCCGGTCGACAAGGGCCACACCGGCCAGATCCGCAAGGCCGTGCAGCTGCTGGCCGGCGCCGAACGGCCGATGGTCTATGCCGGCGGCGGCGTCATCCTCGCGAATGCCTCGCCCGAACTGAACCGCCTGGTCGAGAAGCTCGGCGCGCCCATCACCAACACCCTGATGGGCCTGGGCGGCTCGCGCGCCAGCGACGAGCACTTCGTCGGCATGCCGGGCATGCACGGCACCTATGAAGCGAACATGGCGATGCAGCATTGCGACGTCCTGATCGCCATCGGCGCCCGCTTCGACGACCGCGTGATCGGCAACCCCAAGCACTTCGCCAGCCATCCGCGCAAGATCATCCACATCGACATCGACCCGTCCTCGATCTCGAAGCGGGTGAAGGTCGACATCCCGATCGTCGGCAACGTCAAGGACGTGCTGACCGAGTTCCTGACCCAGCTCGATGCCGCCGGCACAGCGCGCCCGAATCCGGAAGCGCTGCGCAGCTGGTGGAAGCAGATCGATCAATGGCGCGGCCGCGATTGCCTGAAATACGAGGATTCGGACATCCTCATCAAGCCGCAATCGGTCATCGAAAAGCTGTGGAAGGTCACCAAAGGCGACGCCTTCGTCACCTCCGACGTCGGCCAGCACCAGATGTGGGCGGCCCAGTACTACCCCTTCGACAAGCCGCGCCGCTGGATCAATTCCGGCGGCCTGGGCACGATGGGCGTCGGCCTGCCGTACGCAATGGGCGTGCAGATGGCCAATCCGGATGCGACGGTCGCCTGCGTCACCGGCGAAGGCTCGATCCAGATGTGCATCCAGGAGCTCGCGACCTGCAAGCAATACCACCTGACGCCGAAGATCATCCTCCTCAACAACCGCTTCCTCGGCATGGTGCGCCAGTGGCAGCAGATCGACTACGGCTCGCGCTATTCCGAGTCCTATATGGACTCTTTACCCGACTTCGAAAAGCTGGCCGAGGCCTATGGCCACGTCGGCATGCGCATCGAGAAGCCGGGCGACGTGGAAGGGGCGCTGGTCGAAGCTTTCGGCATGAAGGACCGCCTGGTGTTCATGAACTTCATCACCGACCAGGGCGAGAACGTCTGGCCGATGGTCAAGGCGGGCAAGGGATTGTCCGAAATGCTGCTCGGCTCGGAGGACCTGTAAATGAGACACATCATCTCAGTCCTGCTGGAAAACGAAGCCGGCGCCCTGTCGCGCGTGGTGGGCCTGTTCTCGGCACGCGGCTACAACATCGAAACCCTGACCGTGGCCCCGACCGAAGACGCGACCCTCTCGCGCATGACGATCGTGACCTCCGGCTCGGACGACATCATCGAGCAGATCACCAAGCACCTGAACCGCCTGATCGAAGTCGTGAAAGTGGTCGACCTGACCGAAGGCCAGCACATCGAGCGCGAGCTCATGCTGATCAAGGTGAGGGCGGTCGGCAAGGAGCGCGAAGAGATCAAGCGCACCGCCGACATCTTCCGCGGCCGCATCATCGACGTGACCGAGAAGACCTACACGATCGAACTGACCGGCGCCAAGAGCAAGCTCGACGCCTTCATCGACGCCATCGACCGCGCCTCCATCCTCGAGACCGTCCGTACCGGCGGCTCGGGCATCGGCCGCGGCGAGCGCATCCTGAAAGTTTGATCGCCGTAGGGTGGTCGGCTCCACCCCATCGCTTGAATGACATGAATCGCTTGCGCCGCCCACGCGTGACGCTTGCACATAAACGAACATAAAACAAAGGAATGACCATGAAAGTTTTCTACGACAAAGACTGCGACCTCTCCCTCGTCAAAGGCAAGAACGTCGCCATCATCGGCTACGGCTCGCAAGGCCACGCGCACGCCCAGAACCTGCACGAATCGGGCGTCAAGGTCATCGTCGGCCTGCGCCGCGGCGGCGCTTCCTGGAACAAGGTCGAGCAGGCAGGCCTGCAGGTCGCCGAAGTCGACGAAGCGGTCAAAAACGCCGACATCATCATGATCCTGCTGCCGGACGAGAACATCGCCCAGGTCTACAAGGAAAACATCGAGCCGAACGCGAAGCAGGGCGCAGTGCTCGCCTTTGCCCACGGCTTCAACGTCCACTACGGCCAGGTCGTGCCGCGCGCCGACCTCGACGTCATCATGGTCGCCCCGAAAGCCCCGGGCCACACCGTGCGCGGCACCTACCGCCAGGGCGGCGGCGTGCCGCACCTGATCGCCGTCTACCAGGACAAGTCGGGCGCGGCGCGCGACATCGCCCTGTCGTATGCGATGGCCAACGGCGGCGGCCGCGCCGGCATCATCGAGACCAACTTCCGCGAAGAGACCGAGACCGACCTGTTCGGCGAGCAGGCCGTCCTGTGCGGCGGCGCGGTCGAGCTGATCAAGGCCGGTTTCGAGACGCTGACCGAGGCCGGCTACGCTCCCGAGATGGCGTATTTCGAGTGCCTGCACGAACTCAAGCTGATCGTCGACCTGATCTATGAAGGCGGCATCGCCAACATGAACTACTCGATCTCGAACAACGCGGAATACGGCGAATACGTCACCGGCCCGAAAGTCGTCACCTCGGCCACCAAGGAAGCGATGCGCCAGTGCCTGAAGGACATCCAGACCGGCGAATACGCGAAGAGCTTCATCCTCGAGAACAAGGCCGGCGCACCGACCCTGATCTCGCGGCGCCGCCTGACCGCCGAACATCCGATCGAGGAAGTCGGCGCCAAGCTGCGCGCAATGATGCCGTGGATCGCGAAGAACAAGCTGGTCGACCAGTCGAAGAACTAAGCAGGGGAGGGGACGGGGAGCTCCAGCGCTACCGTTTTGCAACTTTCCATTACAAAAACACGATGGAATGGGCGCGGACGGTATCGTATAAGGGTTGCATTACTTAACCTGGAGAAAAACATGTCCCTTCCAAAAATGTTCCTGATCGCCAGCCTGGTGCTGGCGGTACATGTGGATTCGCAGGCGCAGACACCGTCTGCGCCTACGATGGCGTCCACAACGGGCACCCTGGTCATCGTCCCGGCGAACGGCGAAGTGCGCCACGCCAACGATCAGGCGACGGTCAGCTTTGCCGTCGAAGAGTTTGACAAGGACAAGAACGCAGCTGCCGCGCGGGTAAACCGCAAGATGAAGGAGGGCACCGAGATCGTGCGCCGTGCCGATCCGAAGGCCGAACTGAAGACGCAGGGCTATTACACCTATCCGGTCTACCCGGAACCGCCGGTGCAGCCGCTGCCGGCGAGCCGGATCCCGGCCCAGCCCGTGAAGCCGGTGCCGATCGGCTGGCGCGTGGGTCAGTACCTGGAGGTGAAGACGACGAACCTGGCCGATCTGCCGAAGACGGCGGCGGCGGCGCAGAAGGTGCTGCAGATTAATGCAGTCAACTTTGGCCTGGCCCCGGCCACGGAAAAGATGCTGGACGACCGCCGGATTGCCGAGACTTACCGCAACCTGAACGAGCGCATCGCCTCGATCGCGCGCGCGATGGGGCGCCAGCCGTCCGACGCCGTGCTCGACACGGTCGACTTCGAAGGCTCGGGCAATTACGCGCCGCAGGCGGAGATGCGGATGATGGCCGCCCCTGCGCGCATGAAGGCGGACAACGAGATGCCGGAACCGAGTTTTGAACCAGGAGAGACGACGCTGCAGATGCGATTGGTTGGGAAAGTAAAGTTCAAGTAACAGTATCCGTTCGCTAACATGCTGTTCCCGCCTCTATAATGCGGAGAACAGCCGAACGGCGCTTTTATTTGAATACGGAACTTTATGCCAACCTTCCCACGACGCAAGAAAAACGGTGGAGCGCCCCGGGCGCCGCGATTCTCCCGCCTGAAGCGCTTCGGCCGCCGGGCCGAGGACAAGGGCGGGCCGCGCGGTCGCGGCATTTATCTGCTGCCGAACGCGTTCACGACCGGGGCCCTGTTCTGCGGTTTCTACGCGATCGTGATGGCGATGAACCATCGCTGGGAGCACGCCTGCTGGGCCGTGTTCATCGCGATGGTGCTCGATGGACTCGATGGACGGATTGCGCGCCTGACCAATACGCAATCCGAGTTCGGCGCGCAGTACGACAGCCTGTCGGACATGGTGTCCTTCGGCGCCGCGCCCGCGCTGGTGCTGTATGAATGGTCGCTGAAAGGCATGGGCAAGCTGGGCTGGATCGCCGCCTTCGTGTACTGCGCCGGTGCGGCGCTGCGCCTGGCGCGCTTCAACACCAACATCGAGGTGGTGGACAAGCGCTTCTTCCAGGGCCTGCCCAGTCCGGCATCGGCGGCGCTGGTGGTCGGCTTCATCATGATGATGACCGACCCGGACATCAACATCAGCGCACGCCAGGTGGACTGGGTGAGCTGGGGCCTGGCCGTGTTCGCCGGCCTGACGATGGTGTCGAACGTGCCGTTTTATAGCTTCAAGGACGTGAACTTCCGCAAGTCGGTGCCGTTCATCGTGGTGTTCCTGATCGCGCTGGCCTTTGCCCTGGTCGCGATCGACCCGCCGAAAGTCCTGTGGCCGATTTTTGTAGTGTATGGATTGTCGGGGTATGTGGTCTTCCTGATCCAGCGCGCCAAGGGCAAGCGGGTCTCCATCATCCCGACCGACGACGATCCGATCGATATCGATAAAGTCGAGCGCCGGTAAAAACCTGGCAGGTCCAGGCGGCGCTCTTGATTAACAAGCGCTGACTGGAGCTGTGCCATGTTTGACCCTAACCGCCTGATTATTTTCGACACCACCCTGCGCGACGGGGAGCAATCGCCGGGCGCCTCGATGACCAAGGACGAAAAGGTGCGCATCGCGCGCCAGCTGGAGCGGCTACGGGTCGATGTCATCGAGGCCGGCTTCGCCGCCGCTTCGCCCGGCGACTTCGAGGCCATCCGCGCGATCGCAAGCGCGGTACGCGACTCCACCATCTGCTCGCTCTCGCGTGCCAACGACCGCGACATCGCGCGCGCCGCCGAGGCCCTGCAGCCCGCGGCAAGGAAGCGCATCCACACCTTCATCGCCACCTCGCCGCTGCACATGCAGATGAAGCTGCGCATGGAGCCCGAGCAGGTGCTGGAGCAGGCGAAGCTCGCCATCCGCTACGCGCGCAACCATACCGACGACATCGAATTCTCCCCGGAAGACGGCAGCCGCTCGGAAGAAGACTTCCTCTGCCGCGTGCTCGAAGGCGTGATCGCCGAGGGCGCCACCACCATCAACTTCCCCGACACGGTCGGCTACGCCACGCCCGAAGTGTTCGGCGAGACCATCCGCCGCCTGCGCGAGCGCGTGCCCAATTCCGACAAGGCCATCTGGTCGGTGCACTGCCATAACGACCTCGGCCTGGCCGTGGCGAACTCGCTGGCCGGCGTGGCCATCGGCGGCGCGCGCCAGATCGAATGCACGATCAACGGCCTGGGCGAGCGCGCCGGCAACACGGCGCTGGAAGAAGTCGTGATGGCGCTGCGCACCCGCGCCGACTACTACAAGCTCACGGTCGGCATCGACACCACGCAAATCGTCCCGGCCTCGAAGATGGTCTCGCAGATCACCGGCTTCGCGGTGCAGCCGAACAAGGCGGTGGTCGGCGCCAACGCCTTTGCGCACGCCTCGGGCATCCACCAGGACGGCATCCTGAAGGCGCGCGAAACCTACGAGATCATGCGCGCCGAAGACGTCGGCTGGCACGCCAACAAGATCGTGCTGGGTAAACTCTCGGGCCGCAACGCCTTCAAGGCGCGCCTGGAAGAACTCGGCATCGAGCTTGACTCGGAAGCGGAGGTGAACGACGCCTTTGCCCGCTTCAAGGAACTGGCCGACCGCAAGAGCGAGATCTTCGACGAGGACATCATGGCGCTGGTGTCGGACGCCGACCACGCGCAGGAGGGCGAGACCTTCCGCTTCGTGTCGCTGGCCCAGCGCTCGGAAACCGGCAGCCTGCCGCATGCGCGCGTCGTGTTCGCGATCGACGGCCAGGAGCATGCCTGCGAGGGCACCGGCGACGGCCCGGTCGACGCCACCGTGAACGCCATCGAGAGCCAGGCGAAAACCGGCGCCGAGCTGATCCTCTTCTCGATCAACGCGATCAGCAACGGCACCGAGTCGCAGGGCGAGGTGACGATGCGGCTGTCGCGCCAGGGGCGGATCGTGAACGGCGTCGGGGCCGATCCGGACATCGTCGTGGCCTCGGCCAAGGCGTATCTGTCGGGGCTGAACAAGCTGCACTCGAAGGTGGAGAAGGCGCACCCGCAGTTGTAGTCAGGCCCGTTTTAATTCCATTTCTGGATCGTGGCCGGCTGCTCGTCCCCGTCGCAATTCGTCCTCTTCGGAGGGATGCCGTCGCGCATCGAGTCGCGGCCGTCCGGCGCGTGGTTCGACTCGTAGGTGACGCAGTAAGTGCCCAAGGCCGTCGTCACGCGGTAGCGCCGGCGGCCGTAGCCGCCCGGGTCGAGGATCTCCTCCGTCTTCGGCGCCTCGTACCACCGGTTGGGCGCCAGCTCGGCGGCGCGGGCGATGCCGCGCTCGAGCTTCATCGCCGGGGTGACGATCGGCACCTGGATGCCGCGCCGCGGGTTTTCCTGGCGCAGGGTGCGGTCGATGCCGCCGACGGAGGCCCTGGCGCGTGCGAGCAGGTCGGCGGCCGGGGAGGGCGGGGCGGGGACCTGCTCGACCGGGTCGGCCGGCGGCACGGGGCTCGGCGGCGTTTCGGCTGTCGTCGTCGCCTGCGGGACGCTTGGTGCGGCCTGCCTTCGTCGCGATGCCGGGACGGGCAAGGGCAGGGGGATGCCGACCACCGCCTCGGGCACAATCCGCACCCGCATCAGCTCCATTTCGCGCGGCGCCTCGTCGACATCGGCAATGGGCCGCGACGCCTGCCACAGCGCGACCAGCAGCAGGTGCACCGCCAGCGAAACGCCGATCCCGGCAAGGTAGCGCGGTTGCTGCAGGGACGGCTGTGCGATATTCATATCGCAACAGTATATTGAACGTTATTGTCCTTGCGGTAACAATCGCATATGCATGCCGGCGCCTTCCCGCTCGGGTGCGCCGCGCTCTCAGCCCTGCGCCCTATACTCGGGCCATGACCAAGCTCATCTACTGCGCGGGCGCGCTGCTCGTCGCCACCACCCTGGCGGCGTGCTCGCCCCTGGGCGTCCTGAACGCCGTTTCGCCCGCGGGCGCCGTGCAATCCACGACGGCGATCCGCTACGGCGACAACCCGCGCACCATCCTCGACGTCTACCGTCCGGCCGCGCAAGACGGGAAGGCCCCTGTAGTCGTCTTCTTTTACGGCGGCAATTGGGTCAGCGGCAAACGCGAGGACTATGCATTCGTCGGCCGCGCGCTGGCGGCACGCGGCTTTGTGGTGGTCATACCGGACTACCGCCTCTATCCGCAAGTGCGCTACCCGGATTTCCTGTTCGACGCGGCGGGCGCCGTTGCCTGGACCGCGCGCGAGGCGGCGGCTTACGGGGGCGATCCCAGGAATATCTTTGTGATGGGCCATAGCGCCGGCGCCTACAACGCTGCCATGCTGGCGCTCGACCCGCGCTGGCTGGGCGGCGAAGGCATGAAGCCGGACATGCTGCGCGGCTGGATCGGGCTGGCCGGCCCTTACGATTTCCTGCCGGTGCAGAACCGCACCACGCAGCCCGTGTTCAGCGCGCCAGACACGCCCCCCGACTCGCAGCCGGTCAGGCACGTGACAGCCTCCTCGCCGCCTGCGCTGCTGATCGCGGCCAATAGCGACAACCTGGTCGACCCGGCGCGTAATACGGGCGGCATAGCGGCCAGGCTGCGCGCGGCGCAGGTGCCGGTGCGCGAGGTTTACTACGACGGCGTGACCCACACGACACTGGTGGCGTCGCTGTCGACCTCGCTGCAGAGGCTGGCGCCGACGCTCGACACGGTCGAGGCTTTCGTCCGCACGACCGCCGTCCGGTCGCCTGAGGCCGCCAGGTAGGCGAGGGCGTTGCCGCGCTCACCAGCCGTTGCGTTCCTTCGGTTCGAACAACGGATCCGGCCCATTGAGCATCTGCCGCACGACCCCGTTCTGGTCGAAATGCACGTGCATCAGCGAATTCCACACGCCCGCTTCCTTGTAGCGATAGGACCAGACCTCGTAGTCACGCATGGCGACGCGCGAGCGTTCGGCGGGGCGGCCGATGGTGCGCAGCACATCTTCCTTGGTCGCCTGGTCGATCTTGATCGTTGCGAATTTTTCGCCGGCCAGCACCTGCTCGTAGGAGACCAGGCGCCCGTCCGGCCCCATGCGCGCCATCCATGTGAACTGGCCCATCGGGCCGGTCGCGTACTCGAGCACCTGGCCGTCCGGGGCCGGGTACACGCCCGTCGGCTGGCCGAGCTTGGCGGTCACGGACGCGAGCGGTTCGCCGACCTTCGGGGCTTCGCGAAACAGCGGCCCGGCGCAGCCGGCTAACATCAAGGCCGCGCAGAAGCTTGCAATTTTGATCATGGTGCGCATGGAAGACCTCTCGAAAAGCGCCAAAAACCTCATCATGCCCCAGAGATGGCGCAGCAAATGCTGGTGACGCCAACTGTTTTCGCATATACTGGCGGGTCTGTCCGCTAGGGCAGGTTTTTTTAAACAAATCACGGTGCGCTGGGTTGCGACTCTTGCACCGCATGTGAAAGGTAACATCATGTCCGTAGAAAACATCAACAAAGCGGCGATCATCGCCGACAACGCACGTGGCCAGAACGACACCGGCTCGCCGGAAGTCCAGGTCGCACTGCTGACCGCACGCATCAACGAACTGAACGGCCACTTCAAAGCCCACCAGAAAGACCACCACTCGCGCCGCGGCCTGATCATGATGGTCAACCGTCGTAAGAGCCTGCTGTCTTACCTGAAGAGCAAAGACCTGAACCGTTACCGCGACCTGATCGCCAAACTCGGCCTGCGTAAGTAATTTTTGCGCCAGACGGTTTAGTCAAGGAAATGCCTGCGCCAGTTCACTGTCGCGGGCATTTTTTGTTTCATCCGTAGCAAACACGTAGTAAAGGCAGTCGTCGAGGCTGTCAGCGGTGAGGTGAACGACAGCTCCTGAAAATCTGTCGGCAAATAGAAAGGGATTACCAATGTTTAACAAAGTTACGAAGACCTTCCAGTATGGCCAACACACCGTCACCCTGGAAACCGGTGAAATCGCCCGTCAGGCCTCCGGCGCCGTCATGGTGTCGGTCGAAGACACCGTCGTGCTGGCTACTGTCGTCGCCAAAAAAGACGCCAAGCCTGGCCAGGATTTCTTCCCGCTGACCGTCGATTACATCGAGAAAACGTACGCTGCCGGTAAAATCCCGGGCGGTTTCTTCAAGCGCGAAGGCCGTCCTTCCGAAAAAGAGACGCTCACCTCGCGCCTGATCGACCGTCCGATCCGCCCGCTGTTCCCGGAAGGCTACCTGAACGAAGTCCAGGTCATCATCCACGTGCTGTCGGTCAACCCTGAAATCGATCCGGACATCCCTGCGATGATCGGCGCCTCGGCCGCCCTGTGCGTCGCCGGCATCCCGTTCAACGGCCCGATCGGCGCCGCCCGCGTCGGCTACGCCAACGGCCAGTACATCCTGAACCCGAGCACCACCCAGCTCAAGACCTCGCAGATGGACCTGGTCGTCGCCGGTACCGAAACGGCCGTGCTGATGGTCGAATCCGAAGCGCAGCAGCTGTCGGAAGAAGTCATGCTGGGCGCAGTCGTCTTCGGCCACGACCAGATGCGCGCCGTGATCGACGCCATCCACGCCCTCGTCGAAGAAGGCGGCAAGCCGGAAGTCGAGTGGACCGCACCTGCCAAGAACGAAACCCTGATCGCCCAGGTCGGCGAACTGGCCGGCGCCAAGATCCGCGACGCCTACCAGACCCGCGAAAAATCGGCACGCCAGCAAAAGCTCAAGTCGCTGTCGAGCGAAGTCATGGCCCAGCTGGCCGAGCAGGGCGTCAGCGCCGACTCGGCAGAAGTCGGCAATATCTTGTTCGACATGGAAGCCAAGGTCGTTCGTTCGCAGATCCTGGACGGCGAGCCGCGCATCGACGGCCGCGACACCCGCACCGTGCGTCCGATCGCGATCCGCACCGGCGTGCTGCCGCGTACCCACGGTTCGGCCCTGTTCACCCGCGGCGAAACTCAGGCGCTGGTCATCGCCACCCTCGGCACCGCCCGCGACAGCCAGAAGATCGACGCGCTGATGGGCGAGTACACCGACGACTTCATGATGCACTACAACATGCCTCCGTTCGCCACCGGCGAAACCGGCCGCGTAGGCACCCCGAAGCGCCGCGAAATCGGCCACGGCCGCCTGGCCAAGCGCGCCCTGGTCGCGGCCCTGCCGTCGCCGGAAGAGTTCAGCTACTCGGTGCGCCTGGTGTCGGAAATCACCGAATCGAACGGTTCCTCGTCGATGGCATCGGTCTGCGGCGGCTGCCTGGCACTGATGGACGCCGGCGTCCCGATGAAGGCGCACGTCGCCGGCATCGCGATGGGCCTGATCAAGGAAGGCGGCAAGTTCGCCGTCCTGACCGACATCCTGGGTGACGAAGACCACCTCGGCGACATGGACTTCAAGGTCGCCGGTACCACCGCAGGCATCACCGCGCTGCAGATGGACATCAAGATCATGGGCATCACCAAGGAGATCATGCAGGTGGCGCTGGCGCAAGCCAAGGAAGCCCGCCAGCACATCCTGGTCGAGATGCAGAAGGCCGTGCCGACCGTGAAGACCGAACTGTCGGACTTCGCTCCACGCCTGATCACGATCAAGATCAATCCTGAGAAGATCCGTGACGTCATCGGCAAGGGCGGCGCCGTCATCCGCGCGCTGACCGAAGAGACCGGCACCCAGATCGACATCACCGACGAAGGCGTCGTGACCATCGCGTCCGTCGACGCTGCCGCCGGCCAGGAAGCCAAGCGCCGCATCGAAGAACTGACCGCTTCGGTCGAAGTGGGCAAGACCTACGACGGCACCGTCCTGAAGCTGCTGGACTTCGGCGCCATCGTGCAGGTCATGCCTGGTAAAGATGGCCTGCTGCACATCTCGCAGATCGCCAACGAGCGCGTCAACGCCGTTGCCGACTACCTGAAGGAAGGCCAGCAAGTGCGCGTGAAGGTTCTGGAAACCGACGAGCGCGGCCGCCTGAAGCTGTCGATGAAGGCTGCGGATCCGGTCGAAGGCGCGGCGCAGTAATTACTGCCTGCTCTAATAAAAAACCGCCAGTGCGTGAGCCTGGCGGTTTTTTTGTGTCCCGGTTGCCCGCGGTCCTCAGTTCAGTTTGATGATGATGAACACCAGCACCGCAACCACCATGCCGAATTTGGTGCCCGATAAAAAGCTGGTCAACAGCGGGTTGCGTTTGTAGAGAAACTTCTCGCGCCGACCGAACATGAATTTCATGGGTCTTCTCCCTGAAACAATAAGTGTTGCGCTGGCCAGGCCGTGAAAACCCGCTGCCTTGCACATCAAGGCTGGCCATTGTATTGGCGCAAGACATCAGGCTACCCATCTCTTCATGGCAGATCATTGCTCGAAATCAAAGTTTTGGACGCAAACGCGCGCTAGCGCGCCCGTGTGCCGCGAAGAAGGCGCGAACCCGGCCGCGTATGCCTGCCGCCTGCGCCAAGGTGGTGCGAATGACCCCGCACGCTACTCAAGCGTTACATGGATTCAATGCAATAGGTGTTATAGTTAATAATTCTCCAATGCTGGAGCAGCTCGGACAAAATTCGGGCGCATCCACCACACTGTCGACCAAAACAAGGAAAGTACCGATGACCACGAAGGACAACGCCGCCCGCATCAGCCAGCTCATCCAGGAACACGAAGCCGAAATCGGTTCGCAGTGGATCGACCAGCTCGACGCCTTGATGGTGCGTGGCACCGCCAGCTCGAAGGAGCAACTGCGCACCCATTGCCAGCAGTTCCTGGCCGCGTTTGCGGCAGCGACCCGCGGTGGCGAGCTGGAGAACATCGAGCACCGTTCGTGGGACGAAGTGCGCGACCTGCTGAGCGAGATTTCCTCGAGCCGCGCGAAGAGCGGGTCGACCCCGGCCGAGACGGCCACCTTCGTGTTCTCGCTCAAGCAGCCGGTGTTCGCCCAGCTGACTTCCGGTTTTGCCGGCGATGCGGAAGCGCTTGCCGCCGCCTCGTGGTCGATCAGCGCGCTGCTCGACAAGCTCGGCCTGTACACCATCGAAGTGTTCCAGAAGGCCAAGGACCAGATCATCGTGCGCCAGCAGCAGGAACTGCTCGAGCTGTCGACCCCGGTCGTCAAGCTGTGGAACGGCATCCTGGCGCTGCCGCTGATCGGTACCCTGGATTCGGCGCGCACCCAGGTGGTGATGGAAAACATCCTGCAAAAGATCGTCGACACCGGCGCCATCATTGCCATCATCGACATCACCGGCGTGCCGATGGTCGACACCCTGGTCGCCCAGCACCTGATGAAGACCATCGCCGCCGCGCGCCTGATGGGCGCCGACTGCATCATCAGCGGCATCCGTCCGCAGATCGCGCAGACCATCGTGCACCTGGGCGTGAACCTGGAAGACGTGGTCACCAAGGCCACCCTGGCCGACGCCTTCCTGGTCGCGCTGGAACGCACCGGCACCTCGGTCGTCGTCACCAACAAGAACTGAGAACCGGGACCACGATGGAACGTATTCCTATCCTGCGGATGGGCGACCTGCTGCTGGTCACCATCCAGGTCGACATGCACGACCGCCTGGCCATGACCTTGCAGGACGACCTGACGGAGCGTATCGTTCGCGATAGCGCAAAGGGCGTGCTGATCGACATCTCGGCGCTCGACCTGGTCGACTCCTTCATCGGCCGCATGATCAGCAACACCGCCGCCATGGCGCGCGTGCTCGACGCCCAGACGGTGGTGGTCGGCATGCAGCCGGCTGTTGCCATTACGCTCGTCGAGCTGGGGCTGACCCTGCACGGCGTGAAAACCGCATTGAACGTCGAAAAGGGCATGGCCCTGCTCGGGAAGAACCTCAACAGATGAGCACTACGACTGATTCAGTCGGATTCGAGACCGAACTGGTCGAACGCCATGCCCGGCTGCGCGCGGAACGGGCCCAGTTGCCGCTGCGCGGCGACGAGGACGTGGTCGGCCTGCGCCGGCACGTGCGCGAGCGCGCGGTCGGGATCGGCCTGTCGCTGGTCGACCAGACCAAACTGATCACGGCAGCGAGCGAGCTGGCCCGCAACACCATCAAGTACGGCGGCGGCGGCGCGGTCTACCTCGACAAGCTGGTCGACGGATTGCGCCAGGGCGTCGGCCTGGTGTTCGTGGACGCCGGCCCCGGCATTCCCGACCTCGAGCAGGCATTGCGCGACGGCTTCACCACCGGCGGCGGCCTCGGCCTGGGCCTGGGCGGCTCCAGGCGCCTGGTCGACGAATTCGACATCGACACCCGTCCGGGAGAGGGGACCGCGATCGCGGTCGTGAAATGGAAACGCTGATCAGCTCCCTGAACACCCAGCTGGCGTTTGCGATCACCCATGCGAGCGACATTGCGGCGGCACGCCGTGCCGGGCAGAAGCTGGCGACCGACCTGGGCTTCAACGAAACCCGGGCCGGCCAGCTGGCCCTGATCGTCACCGAGGCCGGCACCAACCTGCTCAAGCACGCGGGCGAGGGCACGCTCTACCTGAACGTGGCCCAGTCCGAAGGCGTGCCCGGGGTCGATGTGCTGGCGGTCGACAACGGCCCCGGCATCGCCGACCTCGATGCCTGCCTGCGCGACGGCATGTCCACCGCCGGCACCTCCGGCACCGGACTGGGCGCGCTGCGCCGTTTGTCCGACGAATTCGACGTCTATTCGACGCCCGGCAACGGCGCCCTGTTCTTCATGCGCCTGTGGCGCGACGAGGCGGCGCCGGCCCTGTGCAAGGTCGAGGTGGGCGCGCTGGCGGTACCGCTGGCGGGCGAAGACGCCTGCGGCGACGGCTGGGGCGTCGCCTGCGACGGCCAGGGCGCGACCCTGCTGGCGGCCGACGGCCTCGGCCACGGCCCTGAGGCGGCAGCCGCCGCGCACGCCGCCATCCGCGAGCTCGAGCACCGTCCCGCGTCCGAGCCCGGCCCGCTGGTCGACTCCGCCCACGCGGCGCTGCGCATCACGCGCGGCGCGGCGCTGGCGGCCGCGCGCATCGATTTCGAGGCCGACGTGGTGCGCTTTGCCGGCGTCGGCAACATCGGCGCCTACGTGATCGACGGCGACAGCCGGCGCGCGCTGATTTCGCACAACGGCATCGTCGGCCACAACATGCGCAAGGTGCAGGAATTTACCGCGCCATGCCCGCCGGGCGCGCTGTGCATCCTGCATTCGGACGGCATCCAGACCCAGTGGGACCTCGACAAATACCCGGGCCTGCTGGCGCGCAGCCCGGCGCTGATCGCGGCGGCGCTGATGCGCGACTACATCCGCCGCCGCGACGACGCGATGGTGCTGGTGGTGCGCCGCCGCCACGGACGCGCCGGGGCCCGGTCCGGGGTACAGTCCGGGGTGCAGTCCGGGGTGCAGTCATGACCCAGCGCATCCTCACCGTCGCCCTCGAGGGCGACAAGGGCGTCGTGCTGGTGCGCCAGCGCGCGCGCGAGGTGTCCAGCCTGCTCGGCTTCGCCAAGCAGGACCAGGTGCGCATCGCCACCGCCGTGTCGGAAGTGGCGCGCGCCGCCTGCCACGGCGGCGCCGGTGCACGCGCCGCCTTCGTGCTGGACGAGGGCCGCGGCCGCCAGCAGCTCGAGGTGACCGTCAGCGCCACCCGCGCCGCGCCGGCAGGCAGCGAGGCCGCCGCGATGGCCGACCTGGCGCTGGTGACCGCGCATCGCCTGATGGACGGCTGCGAGGTCGAGGCGGGGCAGGGCGGGCCGGTCGTCCGGATGCGCAAGGCGCTGCCGCAGCAGCAGCCGGTCACCCCGGCGCGGCTGGCCCAGCTCAGCGCCGAACTGGCCGCGACGCCGGCTGCCAATTCGTACGAGGAAGTCCAGCAGCAGAACCGCGAGCTGGTCGAAACCCTGGCCGAGCTGCGCGAGCGCCAGGAAGACCTGCTCTCGCTCACCCGCGAACTCGAGGACACCAACCGCGGCATCGTCGCGCTGTACGCCGAGATCGAGGACAAGGCCGAGCGCCTGCGCCGCGCCGACGAGATGAAGTCGCGCTTCCTGTCCAATACCAGCCACGAACTGCGCACGCCCCTGTCCTCGATCCGGGCGCTGTCCAAGCTCCTGCTCGACCGCATGGACGGCGAACTGACGTCAGAGCAGGAGCGCCAGGTGTTCCTGATCGAGCGCACCGCCACCGAGATGTCGGACCTGGTCAACGACCTGCTCGACCTGGCCAAGATCGAGGCCGGCCGGGTGGAGGCGCACCCGGCCCCGGTGGTGGTCGAGAACCTGTTCCGCGCCCTGAAGGGCATGATGCGCCCGCTGGTGGATGCCGAGCGCGTCGAGCTGGTGTTCGACGACGGCGGCATCGCCACGCCTTTCGAGTCGGACGAGGGCATGCTCTCGCAGATCCTGCGCAACTTCATCTCGAACGCCCTGAAGTTCACCGAGCAGGGCTCGGTGCGCGTGAGCGCATCCGAGGATGCGGCGGCCGGCATGCTGAGCTTTGCCGTCACCGACACCGGCATCGGCATCGACGCCGAGCACCTGCAGTTGATTTTCGAGGAATTCACCCAGGTCGAGAACCCGCTGCAGCGGCGCAGCAAGGGCACCGGCCTGGGCCTGCCGCTGTGCCGGCGCCTGGCCGAGTTGCTGGGCGGGCGGGTCGACGTGACCAGCCAGCCTGGAATCGGCTCCACCTTCCTGCTGACGCTGCCGCGCCAGTTTCCCCTACCGGCGAGCGAGAGCGCCTGACGATACCGCGCCCACACACTGAACCATGACTGCCAATCCTATCTCTATCCTCAACGTCGACGACAACGATGGTGCGCGCTACGCCAAGACGCGTATCCTGCGTAGCGCCGGCTTCAACGTGCTGGAGGCGGCGAACGGCACCGACGCGCTGGCCATGGTGCGCGACGAGGAGCCGGCGCTGGTGCTGCTGGACGTGAAGCTGCCCGACATTAACGGCATCGAGGTGTGCCGGCGCATCAAGGCCAATCCCGACACCAGCGGCGTGCTGGTGCTGCAGACCTCGGCCGCGCTGACCAACCGCGCCGACAAGATCCGGGGCCTGGAGGGCGGCGCCGACAACTACCTGGCCGCGCCGATCGAGGCGGACGAGCTGATCGCCAACGTGAATGCGCTGCTGCGCATGCGCCAGACCCAGGACGAGCTGCGCGAGAGCGAAGAGCGCTTTCGCCAGCTGACCGACAACGTCGAGGACGTGTTCTGGATGTTCTCGGCGCCGGACGGCGTGCTGGCCTACGTGAGCCCGGCCTATGCCACCATCTGGGGCCGCAGCACCGATTCCCTCAAGCGCAGCCACGCCAGCTGGCTCGAGGCCGTGCACCCGGACGACCGCGCGCGCCTGGCCGGGCGCTGGGCGGCGCTGGCCACGCGGCCGCACTACGAAGAGGAATACCGGCTGGTGATGCCCGACGGCGCCACGCGCTGGGTGCGCGACCGGGTGTTCGCGGTGCGCAATGCGCGCGGCGAAGTCTATCGGGTCGCGCGCGTCACCAGCGACGTCTCGGCGCGCAAGGAAATGGAAGCGCTGCTGCGCGCGGCCGACGCCAACAAGAACCAGTTCCTGGCGACCCTCGCGCACGAGCTGCGCAATCCCCTGAGCCCGATCCGCAACGCCGCGGCCCTGCTCGGGGTGGCGGGCGAGAACACGAGCGAGCGCCAGGGCCGCGCGCGCGAAGTCATCCTGCGCCAGGTCGAGCACTTGGCCCACCTGGTCGACGACCTGCTCGACGTCGCCCGCATCTCGGAAGGCAAGATCGTGCTGCGGCGCGAGGAAGTCAACCTCGGCGCCGTCATCGAGCAGGCGATCGAGACCGCCGGCCCGCTGATCGCCGCGCGCAGCCACCGCCTGGACGTGCAGCAGGCCGATTGCCAGGTCTGGGTCGCGGGCGACCCGGTGCGCCTGGCGCAATCGATGGGCAACCTGCTGCACAACGCGGCCAAGTTCACCCCGATCGGCGGCGAGATCCGCCTGGCGGTCACGCTGCACGGGGAGACCGTGCGGATCGCCGTCATCGACAACGGCATCGGCATCGCCGAGGACAACCTGTCGCGCATCTTCGGCATGTTCGCGCAGGCCGCGGTGCCGCCGGACCGCGCCCCGGAAGGCCTGGGCATCGGCCTGTCGCTAGTGTCGCGCCTGCTCGAGATGCATGGCGGCAGCCTGCGCGCCGAGAGCCCCGGCATCGGCATGGGCTCGACCTTCACGGTGGAGCTGCCGGTACTGCGCACCACCGGCGCCGAGTGCGCATCCGGCGCGGCGCAGGAAGAGGAGACGGCAAGCGCCGGCCTGCGCGTGCTGCTGGTCGACGACAACGTCGACGCGATGGAGATGATGGGCTTCCTGCTGGCCGAGATGGGCCACGAAACCTGGACCACCTCGGATGCGGCGCGGATCGAAGAGATGGCGCTGCAGCATCGGCCGCAGGTAATCGTGCTCGACATCGGCCTGCCGGGCGCGGACGGCTACCAACTGGCGCGCATGCTCAAGAACCACCCGCAACTGAAGCATATCCGCCTGGTGGCGCACACCGGCTACGGCTCGCCCGAAGACCGCCGCAAGGCGCAGGAGGCCGGTTTCGACGCCCACCTGGTCAAGCCGGCCGAGCTGGAAGACCTGGAGAAGGCGCTGCGCGGCTGAGCCGCCTGGCTCCGAGCGCCGTCTGAACTTTCCGGCGCGCTCACCCTCTTAACGGAACTGGCGGCCCGATCCCCGGGCCCCGCTTCCAGGGAGGAACGACATGGAACAGACAACGGGGGCGAGCACCCCCTTCGTGCTTGCCTCCGTCCAGATGCAGCGTAACTCGGCGGCCGAGGTGGCGCACTCGGACCGGCCGCTGCGCGAGGCCGTGCTCGAGGGCTGCCGGCGCCGCAACGCCGTGCTCGACGCCATCTTCTACGACGTCAAGGTCATCAGCGCGCCTGAAACCGCCACGCTCGCGCCCTGGCTGGCGCACGAAGGCGCGCTGCTGGTGGTGCCGCCGAGCGGGCGCGGCAGCCTGCGCGTCTGCGCCGGCCTCGACGACTTCGCCGCCCGGGGCGGCGCCCGCACCCGCATCCTGACGGTGGCCGGCGTCGGCAGTTCCGCGCTCGGCACCGCCGCCTTTGCCCGCAACGTGGCCGATGCCTTCGACGAGCCGGTAGGGGCGCTGGTCTCCGGCTACGGCCTGGCCGACATGCTGGCCGAGGCGGCCGGCGGCTGGTTCTGGTTCGGGGCCCTGAACCGCCTGCGCCACCTGGCCGAGGGGTTCGGCGACATGCTGCGCGCGAGTTCCTTCACGGCCCATTACGCGGGCCTGATGGGGATGCCGGGCCTGGCCCACCTCAGCTGCGACACCCGCACCCTGTGCGCGCTGCTGACCGACCGCCGCTTCCGCTTCGACCTCCTGACCGGGCATTCGAAAGGCAACCTCGTCATCTCCGAAGCCCTGTACGCCCTGCGCGACGCCCAGGCCGACGGCCACCTGGACCTCTCCATCGTCACCGTCTCGGCGGCCATCGCCATGCCGCCGCGCTACCGCAACATCATCGACGTGATGGGCGACGCGGACTGGTTCGGCATGCTCAATTCGAACCTCGGCATCGGCGTCGAATACCGCCTGCGCGATGCGGGACATCACACGAATACGGAGCTGCGCTGGCACCTGCCCGTGTGCGAGGCCATGAGCGCGATCCGGCGCGAGCGCGGGAGCAGCCTGCTGCATTGAGGGGGCGTAGGGTGGAGTCCCGACTCCACGCGTTTACGTGCGGTCGCATACCCGGCCTTCCATTCTTGCCGCCACTCGTTTCGCTGACGATTGCTCGGCTGTCTTGGCGAGAGCGAATCGTCGGGTTTACTTGGACACGAAAACGCGTGGACTCGGGAGTCCACCCTACATTTGCGCCTTGCTCTGGGATTGCAGCACGGAAATCCCCAAAGCGATCCAGTCTTTTTAGCTAGAATGGGTTGGCAGCCAGCAGGATCCCTGCGGCAGCCTCCACCCAGCACCTTCCCACGAGCGAATATGGCAGGTGACACCTCCCTCGACGAGTGCCGCTTGCGGTCCCTCGATGCCTACCAGGCCGGCGCCGGCGATGCGCAGGGCGAGCTCGGCCGCCTGGTGCGCCTGGCGGCCCATGCCTGCGCCGTGCCGATGGCCGCGCTCAGCTTCGTCGGGCGCGAAGGCGAGCGCTGCGTGTGCGCGGCCGGCCTCGACCCGGCGCGGCTGGGGGAACACGCGGCATGGGGCCGGCAGGTCGTCGCGGGCCGCCGCGAACTCGTCATCACGGATGCGCACGCAGTGGGGGAAGATGCGCACGTAACGCGCTTCTACGCCGGCGTGCCGATCGAGACCCCGGACGGCTTCGTGCTCGGCGCCCTGGCGGTGATGGACAGCGTCCCGCGCCGCCTGGCCGACGCGCAGATCGAGGCGCTGCGCACGCTCGCCGTCCAGGTGATGGCGCAGCTGGCGCTGCAGCGCCAGCGCAGGGAAGCCGCGGCGGCTGCGGCGGCCGGGGCCGGCGAACCGGCGAACGACCTGCGTTTCCGCCAGCTGGCCGACGCCATGCCCTACATTGTCTGGTCGGCCAATCCCGACGGTCTGATCGATTACGCCAACAAGACCGTGGTCGACTATGGCGGGCTGTCCGGCATCGAGCGCATCGCCGAACAATGGATCGAGCTGCTGCACCCGGACGACGTCGACCACACGATGACGGCCTGGGCCCGCTCGGTGAACACGGGCGAGGTGTTTTCCTGCGAATACCGCCTGCTGCGCGCGGCCGATCGGCACTACCGCTGGCACCTGGCCAAGGGCATGCCGATCCGCGACGGCCATGGCGCGATCGTCAAGTGGTACGGCACCACCATGGACATCCACGACATGAAGCTGGCCCACGAGGAGATCGGGCGGCTGGCCTTCTACGACACGCTGACCGGCCTGCCGAACCGCCAGCTGCTGGTCGACCGCCTCGGGCACGCGGTGACCACGCACGCGCGGCGTGGGCGCATCGGCGCCGTGATGCTGATCGACCTCGACAATTTCAAGACCATCAACGACACCATCGGCCACGACAAGGGTGACCTGCTGCTCGACCTGGTGGCCCAGCGCCTGGCCGCCAGCGTCAGCGACCGCGACACCGTGGCCAGGCTGGGCGGCGACGAATTCGTCATCGTCCTCGAAGACCTGGGCTTTGCCGAAGAGACGGCAGTCGGGCATGCGTCCGCCGTCGCGCGGCGCGTCCTCGACGGACTGAAGGGCTCCTTCAACCTGGCCGGCTACGAACGCCACATCACGCCCAGCATCGGCATGACCCTGTTTGGCGGCGCGGCGCACGGCAGCAACGGGCTGCACATCACCGAGCTGCTCAAGCGCGCCGACCTGGCGATGTACCAGGCCAAGGCGGCCGGGCGCAATACGGTGCGCTTCTTCGACCCGAAGATACAGGCGGCGGCCGTGGCGCGCGCCGGCCTCGAATACGAGCTGCGCCAGGGCCTGCAGCGCGGCGAATTCCTGCTGCACTACCAGCCGCAACTCGACAGCGAAGGGCAGGTGACCGGCGTCGAGGCGCTGCTGCGCTGGCAGAACCCGGCGCGTGGCATGGTCTCGCCGGCGCAGTTCATCCCGCTGGCCGAGGACACCGGCCTGATCCTGCCGCTGGGACGCTGGGTGCTGGAACAGGCCTGCGCCAAGCTGGCGCGCCTGGCGCGGGACGAGGCCACGAAGCACATCAGCGTGGCGGTCAACGTCAGCGCGCTGCAGTTTCGCCAGCCCGGCTTCGTGGCCGAGGTGCTGGCGGCGCTGGCCCAGGCCGGGGCCGACCCGCAATGCCTGAAGATCGAACTGACCGAAACCCTGCTGCTGGGCGACGTCGACAGCGCGATCGAAAAGATCAGCCTGCTCAAGGAGCGCGGCGTGTGCCTGGTGCTGGACGACTTCGGTACCGGCTACTCCTCGCTGTCCTACCTGAAGCGCCTGCCGCTGCACCAGCTGAAAATCGACCAGTCTTTCGTGCGCAACCTGATGAGCGATCCGCGCGACCTCGCCATCGTCAACACCATCATCGCGCTCGGACATGCGCTGGGGATCGGCGTGATCGCGGAAGGGGTTGAGACGGAGGAACAGCGCACCTTGCTGGCCGGATGCGGGTGCAGGCGGTTCCAGGGGTTTTTGTTCAGCAGGCCCTTGCCGGAGGAGGAGTTGGGTTTGTATCTGAGGCGTGGGAATCCCGCATATCCACCGCTGTAGGGTGAGCCTTGGATGCCGGGGGCAACCAAGGCAACTCCACGCATCTACGTGCCCATGCCTACCCGACAATAAAAAATGCCCGCGCAAGGCGGGCATTCTTGCGGTGCAAACGCTTTTACTTCTCAACCACCGTGAACTCGCCGAAGGGCTTCAACTGCGCCCCCACGGCCGCTGGATCGCCCACCACCACGATCGACTGCGCCTCCGGTGCGAAATATTTCTTCGACACGTCGCGCACCTGCTGCGGCGTCACCTTCTGGATCAGCGGGACGTACTGGCCGAGGAACTCCGGCGGCAGGCCGATCAGCCAGTTCTGCGCCAGCGTCTGGGCGACCGCGCCCTGCAGCTGGTTGCTGATCAGGTAGCCGCCGGCCACGTAACGCTTGTTCATCGTCATTTCGTCGGCCGCGACCAGGTCGCTGCCGATGCGCTTGTACTCGTTCAGGTACTCGGTCAGCGCCGCACCCGTGACTTCGTTACGCACATCGGCGCCGCCGACGATCGCACCGCCGGCGCGGTTCATGCGCGCACCGGCCGAGGCGCCGTAGGTATAGCCCTTTTGCTCGCGCAGGTTGATGTTCACGCGGCTCGAGAAGCCGCCGCCGAGGATGGTGCTGGCCAGGCGCAGCGGCACCTGCTCGTCGGCGCTGGCGGCGATGCCCGGGCCGCCGACGCGGATGGTCGACTGCACGCTGCCGCCGCGCTGGAGCAGCAGGCGCGCCGGCTTGGCGGGAGCGGCCGGGCGCGCGGCTTCGGCCAGCGCCGGCCCCGTGGCTTTCCAGTCGCCGAACGCGGCCTGGGCCAGTTTCATGGCCTCGGCTTCCTTGACCGGGCCGGTGATCACCAGCAGCGCGCGGTCGGGACGGAAGCGCTTCGCGTGCTCGCTGCGCAGCATGTCCTGCGTGACCGAAGTGATCGACGCCTCGGTCGGCTGGGTGTGGCCGTACGGGTGTTCGCCGTACACGGCCTGGCTGATGGCGCGCTCGGCGCGGAAGCGCGGCGTGGCCTCGGCGGCGCGCAGCTGCTGCAGCGCGTTGGCCTTGGCCAGTTCGACTTCCTTGGCCGGGAAGCTCGGCGTACGCGCCACTTCGGCCAGCAGCGACATCATCGCCGGCGCCTGGGAGGCGACCGCATTGGCCTGGACATACACGCCGTCGGCGGCGGCGCCGGCCGCCACCGAGCCGCCCAGGCCCTGGGCCGCTTCGGCGATCGCACGCGAGTCGCGCTTGGCGCTGCCCTCGTTGATCATGCCCGCGAACAGGTTGGCGAAACCCGGATGGGCGCGGTCGTCGGCCGCATAGCCGGCGCCGCGCACGGCCAGCACGTAGTCCACGCGCGGCAGGCCGTTACGCGGCACGACCCAGACGATCATCCCGTTGGAGAGGGTTTTCTTGACGATCTTCGGCGTCGGGATCGGCTTGTCCTGGCCGTAGGCCGGCATGGCGTTGGCTTTGGCCACAGCAGGGGCCTCGGCAGCGAACGCTGCCGGTGCGAAGGCCATCGAGACGGCCAGTGTCAGCATCAGTTTTTTCATCGATGCGCTCCTCATTTCTGTGCGCCGGCGGCCGGCGCGGTCTGGTTGCCGGCAGGCGCGGCGGCGGTCTTGGCGACGGGCTTGCGGTCGATAACGGTGCGGTTGGTCGAGACCAGGTAGGTGGCGGCCGCACGCTGGATGTCGGCGGACGTGACGCCTTCGATCCAGCCCGGGATCTTGTTGACGACGTTGGCGTCGCCCCACAGGGTCTGCAGGCGCGCCAGGGTGTCGGCACGGCTGATGAAGCTTTCCAGCCCGTTGTTCCAGTCGGCCAGCATGCGGGTCTTCACGCGCTTGAGGGTCGCGGCGTCGACGCCGTTCTTGACGATCTTGGCGATTTCCTCGTCCATGGCGGCGAGGATGGCGTCGGCGTTGCTGGTCGGCTTGTACATCGAGTAGACGGTGAACAGGGTAGGGCCGTCGTATTCCCATGGGCTGGTGAGGCCGAACAGCACGTCGACGTTCAGCGCCACCTCGCGGCCCTTGACCAGGCCCTGGTACAGCACCGAAGCGTCGCCGCCGGCCAGCAGTTCGCCGAGCACCGCCATCGGCGCCTGGTCGCGGCTGCCGCGGTCCGGCATCTTCCAGGCCGCGGCCAGCGCCGGCACCTGGGCCAGCGCGTCGCTCTGCTCGACGCGTTTTTCGACCTTGTTGAGCGGCTCGGAGAAATCGCCGCCTTTCGGCACCGGGCGCGCCGCGATGCCGCCGAAGTATTTCTGCGCCAGCGCGAAGCCCTGGGCCGGGGTCACGTCGCCGGCGATCGCCAGCACCGCGTTGTTCGGGCCGTAGTAGTCGCGGTGGAAGCCGCGCACGTCGTCGAGGCTGGCGCCTTCCAGGTCTTCGAAGCTGCCGTAGCCGTCGTGGTTGTTTTCCCACTTCTGGAAGGCGTGCTGGCCGATGTCGATCCACATGAAGCCGCCGTAGGGCTGGTTCTTCACGTTGACGCGGATTTCTTCCTTGACCACGTCCTGCTGGTTCTTCAGCGTCGCGGCATTGAAGTCCAGGGTCTTCATGCGGTCCGCTTCCAGCCACAGGATGGGCTCGAGCGCGGACACCGGCGCGGTCTCGATGTAGTTGGTGAAGTCGGCGCGGGTCGAACCGTTGTTGCGGCCGCCGCCGGCGGTGATCGTCTTGTCGAACACGCCTTTCGGCGCGTTGGGCGTCCCCTGGAACATCAGGTGCTCGAACAGGTGGGCGAAGCCGGTGCGGTTCTTCGGCTCGAGGCGCATGCCGACGTGGTACACGACCGAGACGCCGACGGTGGGCGAACTCGCGTCCGGGGTCACGATCACGGTCAGGCCGTTGTCGAGTTTCTTGGTATGGACCGGCAGGTCCCACCGGTCGGTTGCCGCAAAGGCGGACACCGACAGGCTGAGCCCGGCCAGCAGGACGGGAAGTTGGCGCATGCGCATTGATGACCTCAAATATAGGGCTGAGTCGAATGAAAATAGCCGCGCGGAGCAGGCCGGCATGGCCGGTCCGCATACCCGCGCGGAGCAATTCATCTTAGCGCAACAGCATGTTAAAAAGTAATTTTTTACGTATGCATGTCGGCAAACGGCACGGCACGGATGGGGCGAATCCGTCGTCCAGGGCCTGTTTTTTGCAGTCTGTCGCAATCCGGGGCGGCGGCCGGCGCCGGCTCGCTATAGTGGCAACACTGGAAACACACCCGGCAAACTGTACAAGAATTGTCGGGTATGCACGGTTTTACTGGAGCCCGGCCCAGCTTGCTGGTAGGGTGCCGCCTGATGGGTCTGTATTGACATGAGGGCAGGCACGGCAAGAGTCGGTACGCGCCATCACGAACAGGAACACGGAGAATTTTGCATGACCCATTATTTGAAGCTCGGCCTGGTGGCCTTCTGCCTGCTGGCGCCGCTGCGCCTGGCCGCGGCCGCGCCGGAGACGACGACCGAAACCCGTCCGCTCGACGCGCGCGTGGTGCGCGTGAAGATCGAGGGCGTGGTCGACCTGCGGCTGCGCCAGGGCAGCCCTGCGGCGCTGGTGCTGCGCGGCGACCCGCGCTGGGTGGCACGCATGACGACCCACCAGAACGGCGACACCCTGGTCATCGAGAGCGACATGGAAGGCATGCGCATGGGGCGCCAGATGCCGGTACGCGCCGAGATGGTGCTGCCGAACCTGCGCGAGGTCGCGTCCGAGAGCCTGGGCAATACCGAGATCACGGGCTTCCGCGGCGACGAGCTGGAACTGTCGCTGGATGGCGCCGGCTCGATGAACGTCAACTCCAGCTATCGCATCGTCAGCGCCAGCCTGGGCGGCGTGGGCAGCATGAAGCTGGCCGGCATGAACAGCGAAAGCATCAGCCTCGACCTGCAGGGCGCCGGCTACGTGACGCTGGCCGGGCGCAGCAAGCTGCTCAAGGCCGAGCTGGGCGGCCTGGGCGGCCTGGACGCGCAGGGCTTCACGGCCGACAGCGTGTCGATCGAACTGTCGGGCCTGGGCAACGCGACGGTGACCGCGCACCAGAGCGCGAACCTGAACCTGTCGGGCATGGGCTCGGTCACAGTCTACGGCAAGCCGCAGAACCGCAGGGTGAGCGTCGACGGGCTGGGCAAGGTCAGCTGGAAATAAGCAGCCTGGCCGCGGGCGGGGCATTCGTGGCAGAGACAACGAGAGACGCGAAGGTACAGGCGGATACAGGAAGATACCTGAGCAGTTCCACGCACAGATAATGAAAAAATTTACCGTAGCGATCCTGCTGGCCCTGGGCCTGCATGGCATGGCGCAGGCAGGCTTTCCCGAAGGAGCGAACGCCTACAATGCGCGCAATTACGCGCTGGCGCTGAAGGAAATCACGCCGCTCGCGCGCGCCGGCCATGCCGACGCCCAGCACCTGCTGGGCTTGATGTATTACATGGGCCGCGGCGTCGCGCGCGACTACAAGCAGGCTTTCGGCTGGCACCTGAAGGCGGCCCAGCAGGGCAAGGCCGACGCCCAATACGTGGTCGGCGCGATGTACTACACCGGCAACGCCGTGCCGCAAGACCAGAAGCACGCCGTCACCTGGTTCCGCAAGGCGGCCGAGCAGGGCCACGGCGAAGCCCAGCACGCCCTCGGCCTGATGTACCGCTACCACGTGGCCGGCGTGCCCGGCGACCCCGTCATCGCCTACATGCTGTGGAACCTGGCCGCCGCCGGCGGCAACCACAACGCCGTCAGCCAGCGCGCCGCGATCGCCAAGCAGATGACGCAGGCGCAGATCGAGGAGGCGCAGGCGCTGTCGCGGACGTGGAAGGTGGGGACGGCCTTGCCGACGCAGTCGAGGACGGGCGGGGGCTAGGCGGCTGCCGATTTCTCCTCCGGTTACCCTTCCTCGATACGAAAGGTGGCGAAAGCGCGACGTCGCTGCCGTGCCTGTGGTCTTTCCGGCGCACGGCGCTAGTATGAAGTCCTCGGGCCCGCGCACGCTTGCAGTTGTCCGCCCCGCTGCGGTCCATGCTGTTCAGCCAGGAGGAGCGCATGATGTCTACCGTTCGCGCCAGTTCCGCACTCGTATTCGCCACATGCTGCGCCACTTCCGGGTGCTCCTTCATCACGCGTCCCATGGAGCAGCCGGTGATCGAGGACAACCTGCGCCGCAATACCATGAGGCACTCCGACATGGGCATCCTGTCCTTGAGTCCGGAGCGCAGGGCGGTGCTGTACAACTTCCAAACTCGACGGTACTGCGCGGAAAACCCCACCGAAGTCGGCATCGACATGGCATCCGCGGCCAAGCTGGCGGCCGGCCTGCAGGGCAGTGAGGCCAGGAAGATCGCAGAGGTCGCCGCCGCCGCGTCCGCTGCGAGCAATAATTTCGTCCTGAACCGGCGCTCGCAGGGGATCATCCTGTTCCAGTCGTCGTCCTATTCGTACTGCCAGATGTTCGCGAACGATGCCATCGACGGCCCCCAGTTCATCAAGTTGCAGGAGGCAGCACTGGGCGCGGCGGAGCGTGTGCTCATCGAGGAAATCAGGGCGATCGCCACGATCCGGGACCCGGAGCCTGTGGTTCCGACTGCCGACGAGAAGCGCGCGAAAATGGAGGAGCAAACAGTACTGCCGGAGACGAAAGCGAAAGCGAATGCGACCCCGGCAGGGAAGCAGCCTGCGAAGGAAGCATCGCCTCCGGCAAAGGCAGCCGGCGTCAAATGAGGGCCGTAGGACGGACAGGGCCGCCAGGGCGGGGACGGCCGGTTCCTGGAACAGGGCTGGGCGGAGATGCTTCCACCGCCCAGCCCGGCTTGCTTTACTTCTGCGCCGCCTCAGCCGCCTTGGCCGGCGCCACCGCCGTCAGCCCCAGCGAGCGGAACAGACTCAACGGCACCGCATTGCCCATCGCCTGGTAGCCCAGGTCGCTCGGGTGCAGGTGGTCGCCGCTGTCGTAGGCCGGCAGGAAGCGGCTGGGGTGGGCCGGGTCGCGGGTGGCGAGGTCGAAGTCGATCACGCCGTCGAACTCGTCGCTCGAGCGGATCCAGTTGTTCACCGCCTGGCGCACCACTTCCTTCTGCGGTGAGTAGTAGCCCGCGCCTTCGAAGGGCGTCAGCGTGGCGCCGAACACGGCGATGCCCTTGGCGTGGGCGCGCGCGATCACCTGGCGGTAGCCGGCGATCAGTTCCTCGGGCGAGATCGGGTTCTCGTTCGGGCTGTTGCCGATGTCGTTAATGCCGATCATCAGGGTCAGGTAGCGCACGCCGGCGGTGGCCAGGACGTCGCGGTCGAAGCGCTCGAGGATGGGGCGGCCGGCCAGCGGATTGGTCGATTCGCTCAGCAGGCGGTTGCCGCTGATGCCGCGGTTGACCACGCCCAGGCGCGCGTTCACGCCCTGGACCGGGTCGCGCACGGTCTGCAGGCGGCGCGCCAGCCAGTCGGGCCAGCGGTTGTTGGTGTCGACCGTGCTGCGGGTGCCGTCGGTGATCGAGTCGCCCATGGTGACGATGGCCGGGCCGGCGCTCTCCACGTCCACTTCGGTGAGGAAGGGCCAGTTGGTGATCGTGCGCTGCACGGGGAGCGTCGCGGCGCCCGTGAAGTCGCCCGGCAGCGAGACGTAGTTGGTCTGCAGCGCCGTGTTGTGGATGGTGGTCGCCTGCACCGTGCCCGGCAGGTAGAGGCTGACCGCGAGGTCGCCCAGGGCCGGCACGTTCAGTTCGACCGGGTCGGACAGCACCGGGGCGCCCGCGGGAATCGTGATCGACGTGTTGCCGCTGAAGGTGAGCACGCGGTCGGTGCCGGGCGCGACGTCGGCGCCCGTGCCGCGCACGCCGATCCGGGCCGCGCCGATGCGCAGCGGCGTGCTGCCGAACTCGTTCGACACGCGGATGCGCACGCGGTTGCCGCCGATGCTGGTGTGGACGATCAGGCGCAGGGTCTGGTCGGTGAAGGTCTGGACGGTGGCCGGCGTCGGCGGACCGGCCGGCGCCGTGCCCCAGGTGCCGGTCCAGCGCTCGCCGGTCCAGTTCTGGGCCTGGGTCGGCTGGCCGGGCAGGGCGAGGGCGACGGCCACGGCGGCCGTAGCCAGCAGCATGGCGCGGCGCGGACGGTTGGCCGGGGTGGGGCGCCGGAAGGCGGACATGGTGCGGCGCGCCAGGTCGAGCAGGGAAGGCGAAATCACGTGCATGATCGTGCTCCTTCGATAGTTGGGGGAACGGCTCCGTGCAGTGGAAATAGCAGTTGAGCTCGCGTCCTCCAATCTATGCGGCGCGAATAGGGCGGACAAGATGGTCACGGACGAGTTCGTTGTGTTAGCTCTAAAGTTCCCCAAAAAGCTCATGCATTAGAGAATTTGTTTGCGCTTGAGCACAGGAATAGGAAATATATTCTCCCTGCGGCAACAAATGCATCCATGTGGGCTGGCGTACAATTGTCCTTTTTCCAACGGAGGCCGAACCATGCGCGCAATCGAAATCACCCAGCCCGGCAAGCCCGAGGTACTGCAACTGTGCGAGCGTCCGCTGCCCGAACTGAAGGCGGGCGAGGTGCTGATCCGCGTGCATGCGGCGGGCATCAACCGGCCGGACGTGCTGCAGCGCCTCGGCCACTATCCGGTGCCGCCGGGCGCGTCCGATTTGCCGGGGCTGGAGGTGGCAGGCGAGATCGTCGACGGCGATTTGACCGGCAGCGGTTTCGCCAAGGGCGACATGGTCTGCGCGCTGGTGCAGGGCGGCGGCTACGCCGAGTATTGCGCGGCGCCGCTGGCGCAATGCCTGCCGGTGCCGCAGGGGCTGAGCGCGGTCGAGGCGGCCTCGCTGCCGGAGACCTTCTTCACGGTGTGGACCAATGTGTTCGACCGCGCGGGCCTGGCCGAGGGCGAGACGCTGCTGGTGCAGGGCGGGACCTCGGGCATCGGCGTCACCGCGATCCAGCTGGCCGCCGCGATGGGGCACCGGGTGTTCGCCACCGCCGGCAGCGACGACAAATGCCGCGCCTGCGAGGCGCTGGGGGCCGAGCGCGGCATCAACTATAAGACCGAGGATTTCGTCGAGGTCGTCAAATCGCTGACGGACGGGCGCGGGGTCGACGTGGTGCTCGACATGGTGGCGGGCGACTACGTGGCGCGCGAGATCAATTGCCTGGCGGACGACGGGCGCATCGCGCTGATCGCGCTGCTCGGCGGGGCGAAAGCGAATGTCGACCTGGGGCAGGTGCTGCGGCGGCGGCTGACGATCAGCGGCTCGACCTTGCGGCCGCGGCCGGTGGCGTTCAAGGCGGCGATCGCCCGCAACCTGCGCGAGCGGGTGTGGCCGCTGATCGAGGGCGGCAGGGTCAAGCCGGTGATCCATCAAGTGTTTCCGCTGGAGGCGGCGGCACAGGCGCATGCGTTGATGGAGTCGAGCACGCATGTGGGGAAGATTGTGTTGCAGGTGGTGTGAGGGCATAAATGCGCAACGGGCGGTTGAACGCGTGGACGGGAAACCCGTCCACCCTACGTTGAGCTGGCGGTAGGGTGGACGGCTCTGCCGTCCACGCGTTCATCGTACGTCAGCACACCATTGTCGTCTTTCTAATACTGAGTGCTCAGCCTTTGTTTGACCGTCCCCGGAACGGCAGCTAGAATAGCGGGTTATTTGACTGTGGGGTAATATGCGTCCCAAACTCGTCGTAGGTAACTGGAAGATGAACGGCAGCCGCGCGAACAACGCGACGCTGCTCGCTGGTATTGTCGCTGGGCTGGAGAACGCGAAGGCCACCTGCGCCGTCTGCGTGCCGGCTCCCTACCTGCAGCAATGCGCCGATACGCTGGCCGGCTCGAAGCTGGCCTGGGGTGCGCAGGATGTGTCGGTCCATGCAAGCGGCGCCTACACGGGCGAAGTGGCAGCCTCGATGTTGGCGGATTTTGCGTGCAGCTACGTGATCGTCGGCCACTCGGAACGCCGCGCCTACCACGGCGAGGGCGACGAGCTGGTGGCGAAGAAGACGCTGGCGGCGCTGGGCGCAGGCCTGACCCCGATCGTGTGCGTCGGCGAAACGCTGGACGAGCGCGAGGCAGGTCAAACGAATATGGTGGTCGGCCGCCAACTGTCTGCCGTGCTGGAGCTGCTTGACGCGAACGCCATCGAGCGAATCGTGGTGGCCTACGAGCCGGTCTGGGCGATCGGCACCGGCAAGACGGCGACCCCGGCCATGGCGCAGGAAGTGCATGCCCAGCTGCGCAGCCAGTTGCGCGAGCGGAATGCCTCGGCGGGCGAGAAGGTCGCGATCCTGTACGGCGGCAGCATGAAGCCGGACAATGCGCTCGAGTTGATGGCGCAGGCCGACATCGATGGCGGCCTGATCGGCGGCGCCGCACTCAAGGCGGCGGATTTCCTGGCCATCATCGCCGCGGCCTGAGCTGTCTGAATAGAATTTGCAACGTAGTTAAACTTGGAATGGAACTGTAATGAACGTGTTGTCCAATTTTGTGATTGTCGTGCAGGTCATCTCCGCGCTGGCCATCATTGCCCTGGTGCTGCTGCAACACGGCAAGGGTGCTGACATGGGTGCCGCTTTCGGCTCCGGCGCGTCGGGCAGCCTGTTCGGCGCCAGCGGCTCGTCGAACTTCCTGTCGAAGTCGACCGCGGTCGCCGCGGCCATCTTCTTCGGCTCGACCCTGGCCCTGGCATACATGGGCAACACCCGCAGCGGCGACGCCGCACCGAGCGGCGGCGTGATGGAACGGATGGCGGCGCCTGCGAACGGCGTGCCGGCAACGACCACGACCACCGACGTGCCTGCACCGACCGCAGGCGTGCCGGCCGCACCGGCAACCGATGTGCCGGCTGCGCCTGCGCAGACCGTGCCTGCTGCTCCGGCTGCTCCGGCACCGGCGGCTCCGGCTACCCAGCAGTAATTTGTCGTTTCGGTTGTATGCGGGAGCTGGCCTGGCTGGCTCTCGGTGAAGTTATAGTGGCAGGGAGGGGCGGTGGTGTTCGCGGAATCGGCTGAGCTGATGTCTGTTGAGCGCGTGGACGGCAGAGCCGTCCACCCTACGTCCCTCTCGCGGTAAGCGGAAGGCGGCCCACGGGTCGATTTCCTTCTTGAAGTACCCCGGCAGCGCCACCAGTTAGGTGCTTGTCCGGCTCTCAGGCCTCTTTTGCTGTGTTTTCAAACACGCAATGATCGAAAGTTTGAGAAATTCCCTGTTTTTCCTTGCGATGCATCAATTTGAGCATTGAAAAAAGGTGCTAAAGCAGGGTAGAATACTGGTCTCCAGCCGACGTGGTGAAATTGGTAGACACGCTATCTTGAGGGGGTAGTGGCGCAAGCTGTGCGAGTTCGAGTCTCGCCGTCGGCACCAAGATACAGAAAAAGCCAGCAAGGGCAAACGAGCAATTGCTCTCATGCCTGAGCTGGCTTTTTCACGAGGATCAGTCGTACGGTCCTGGTGTAAGTACGAGGCCAGGATTGCGCGATACGGCGCTGCAGGCATGCAGTGGTTTCATTAACCGATCGTTCAAATAGGCTCCATCGTGAACCTCGAAAATTACTTCCCCGTTCTTCTCTTCATCCTGATTGGCGTCGGTGTCGGCGTCGCACCCCAGGTGCTCGGGTATCTGCTCGGACCGCAACGTCCGGACGCGGCAAAACTCTCCCCTTACGAGTGCGGCTTCGAAGCCTTCGAAGACGCTCGCATGAAATTCGACGTCCGGTACTATCTGGTCGCGATCCTCTTTATTTTGTTTGATCTGGAAACGGCATTCTTCTTCCCATGGGGCGTCTCGATGCGCGAACTGGGTTGGACCGGCTTCATCACGATGATGGTGTTTATCGCCGAGTTCGTGGTCGGGTTCTGGTACATCTGGAAGAAAGGTGCCCTTGATTGGGAATAAGCCATGGCTATTCATGAAGGCGTTCTAAACGAAGGTTTCATTACCACCACAGCCGATAAGCTGATCAACTGGGCGCGCACGGGATCGATGTTCCCGATGACGTTTGGCCTGGCATGTTGCGCGGTCGAGATGATGCATGTGGGCGCAGCCCGCTATGACCTCGACCGCTTCGGCATTGTGTTCCGCCCATCGCCACGCCAGTCCGACGTGATGATCGTCGCCGGCACCCTGTGCAACAAGATGGCGCCGGCGCTGCGCAAGGTCTACGACCAGATGGCCGAGCCGCGCTGGGTCATCTCGATGGGTTCCTGCGCCAACGGCGGCGGCTACTACCACTACTCGTACTCGGTGGTGCGCGGCTGCGACCGCATCGTGCCTGTCGACGTCTACGTGCCGGGCTGCCCGCCGACCGCAGAAGCTCTGCTGTACGGAATCATGCAGCTGCAGAACAAGATCAAGCGCACCAACACCATCGCGCGTTAATAAAAAGCTGGATTCACCATGACGACAAAACTCGAAGTCCTCCAGCTCGCCCTGGAAAAAGCACTGGGCGAGGGCGCCGCTATTAGCGCTGCGCTCGGCGAAGTGACCGTGGTGGTCAAGGCCGCCGATTACCTCCGGTCGATGCAGATCCTGCGCGACGACCCGACGCTCGCGTTCGAAGAAATGATCGACCTGTGCGGCGTCGACTATTCCGAATACGGCGAAGGCACCTGGGACGGCCCGCGTTTCGCGGTCACCAGCCACCTGCTGTCGCTGGCGAACAACTGGCGCGTGCGCGTGCGCGTGTTCTGCCCCGACGACGAGATGCCGATCGTCGAATCGATCACCGGCATCTGGCGCGCCGCCAACTGGTACGAGCGCGAGGCGTTCGACCTGTACGGCATCCTGTTCGACGGTCACGGCGACCTGCGCCGCATCCTGACCGACTACGGCTTCATCGGCCACCCGTTCCGCAAGGACTTCCCGATCTCGGGCTATGTCGAAATGCGCTACGACCCCGAGCAGAAGCGCGTGATCTACCAACCCGTGACGATCGAGCCGCGTGAAAACATTCCGCGCGTGATCCGCGAAGAAACCTACGGGATGAAATAATGGCTGAGCTTAAGAATTACACCCTGAACTTTGGTCCGCAGCACCCGGCAGCGCACGGCGTGCTGCGCCTCGTGCTGGAACTCGACGGCGAAGTGATCCAGCGCGCCGACCCGCACATCGGCCTGCTGCACCGCGGCACCGAGAAGCTGGCCGAGACCCGCACCTACCTGCAGTCGGTGCCCTACATGGACCGCCTCGACTACGTGTCGATGATGTGCAACGAGCACGGCTACGTGCTGGCGATCGAGAAGCTGCTCGGCATCGAAGCGCCGATCCGCGCGCAGTACATCCGCGTCATGTTCGACGAGATCACCCGCCTGCTGAACCACCTGATGTGGCTCGGCGCGCACGCGCTCGACATCGGCGCCATGGGTCCCTTCCTGTACGCCTTCCGCGACCGCGAAGACCTGTTCGACGTCTATGAAGCCGTCTCGGGCGCGCGCATGCACGCGGCCTACTACCGCCCGGGCGGCGTCTACCGCGACCTGCCGGACACCATGCCGCAGCACCGCGAGTCGATCATCCGCAGCAAGAAGGCGATCGCCCAGCTGAACGAAGACCGCCAGGGTTCGGTGCTCGACTTCATCGAAGCCTTCACCAAGCGCTTCGACGGCTACGTCGACGAATACGAGACCCTGCTGACCGACAACCGTATCTGGAAGCAGCGTACGGTCGGCATCGGCGTGGTGTCGCCGGAAGACGCGAAGGCGATGGGCTTCACCGGCGCCATGCTGCGCGGTTCGGGCGTGGCCTGGGACCTGCGCAAGACGCAGCCGTACGCCGTCTACGACAAGCTCGAGTTCGACATCCCGGTCGGCACCAACGGCGACTCCTACGACCGCTACCTGGTGCGCGTGGAAGAAATGCGCCAGTCGAACCGCATCATCAAGCAGTGCATTAACTGGCTGCGCGTGAACCAGGGCCCGGTGATGATCGACAATCACAAGATCGTCCCGCCTGCGCGCGAAGAGATGAAGTCGAACATGGAATCGCTGATCCACCACTTCAAGCTGTTCACCGAAGGCTTCCACGTCCCGCCGGGCGAGGCCTATGCCGCGGTCGAGCACCCGAAGGGCGAGTTCGGCATCTATATCGTGTCGGACGGCGCCAACAAGCCGTACCGCCTGAAGATCCGTACCCCGGACTATGCCCACCTGCAGAGCCTGGACGAGATGGCCCGTGGTCACATGATCGCCGACGCCGTCACGATCATCGGCACCCAAGACATCGTTTTCGGCTCCATTGACCGATAAGTCCGAAAGGCAGAAAAGATTATGTTGTTATCCGAGCAGTGCTATAAAAAGATTGACCGCGAGTTGGCCAAATACCCGGCCGACCAGCGCCAGAGCGCCGTGATGGCCGCGCTGGCGCACGCCCAGGTCGAACTGGGCTGGCTGTCGCCAGAAACCATGCAGGAAGTCGCCGACTACATCGGCATGCCGGCCATCGCCGTGCAGGAAGTGGCGACCTTCTACAACATGTACAACATCCGCCCGGTCGGCAAGCACAAGATCACCGTGTGCACCAACCTGCCGTGCGCGCTGTCGGGCGGCGAGCGCGCCGCGCATCACCTGATGCAAAAACTCGGCGTCGAATTCCGCGGCACCACCGAAGATGGCCAGTTCACCGTCATGGAAGGCGAGTGCATGGGCGCCTGCGGCGATGCGCCGGTCATGCTGGTGAACAACCACCGCATGTGCTCGTTCATGAGCAACGACAAGATCGACGCCCTGGTTGAGGAACTGAAGGAAGCCAAGCAATGACCAGCCTGCACGACCGTCACATCAATCCGCTGATCCTGAAGGATCTGAACGGCGAAAACTGGCATCTCGAAGACTACGTCAAGCGCGGCGGGTATTCGGCCCTGCGCCGTATCCTCGAGGGCGGCATCACCCAGGAACAGGTCATCGCCGACCTGAAGGCCTCGGGCCTGCGCGGCCGCGGCGGCGCCGGTTTCCCGACCGGCCTGAAGTGGAGCTTCATGCCGCGCCAGTTCCCTGGCCAGAAATACCTCGTCTGCAACACCGACGAAGGCGAGCCGGGCACGTTCAAGGACCGCGACATCATCCGCTACAACCCGCACGCGCTGATCGAAGGCATGGCCATCGGCGCCTACGCGATGGGCATCACCGTGGGCTACAACTACATCCACGGCGAGATCTTCCAGGAATACCTGCGCTTCGAAGAGGCGCTGGAAGAGGCGCGCGCCGCCGGCTTCCTGGGCGATAAGATCATGGGCTCGGAATTCAATTTCCAGCTGCACGCTGCCCACGGCTACGGCGCCTACATCTGCGGCGAAGAGACCGCACTGCTGGAGTCGCTGGAAGGCAAGAAGGGCCAGCCGCGCTTCAAGCCGCCATTCCCGGCCTCGTTCGGCCTGTACGGCAAGCCGACGACCATCAACAACACCGAGACCTTCGCGGCCGTGCCGTTCATCATGAACGTCGGCCCGGAGAACTACATGGGCATGGGCAAGCCGAACAACGGCGGCACCAAGATCTTCTCGATCTCGGGCGACGTCGAGCGTCCAGGCAACTACGAGATCCCGCTGGGCACGCCGTTCGCCAAGCTGCTCGAGCTGGCCGGCGGCATGCGCGGCGGCAAGAAGATCAAGGCCGTGATTCCAGGCGGTTCCTCGGCTCCCGTGATCCGCGGCGAAGTCATGATGGAAACCGACATGGACTACGACTCGATCGCCAAAGCCGGCTCGATGCTGGGTTCGGGCGCCGTCATCGTCATGGACGAGACGCGCTGCATGGTCAAGTCGCTGCTGCGCCTGTCCTACTTCTACTACGAAGAATCCTGCGGCCAGTGCACGCCGTGCCGTGAAGGCACCGGCTGGCTGTACCGCATGGTCCACCGCATCGAGAACGGCCAGGGCCGTCCGGAAGACATCGAGCTGCTGAACAACGTGGCGTTCAACATCAAGGGCCGCACCATCTGCGCACTCGGCGAAGCCGCCGCGATGCCGGTGGAAGCCATGATCAAGAACTTCCGCGAAGAGTTCATTCATCACATCGAGCACAAGCAATGTCTCGTGCCCACATACCTTTAAGCCAGGTCAGGTAACGATCAAATGGTTGAAATTGAATTAGACGGCAAGAAAGTCGAAGTCGCACCAGGTTCCATGGTGATGGACGCCGCAAACAAACTCGGGACCTACATCCCGCACTTCTGCTATCACAAGAAATTGTCGATCGCAGCGAACTGCCGCATGTGCCTGGTCGAAGTCGAAAAGGCACCGAAGCCGATGCCTGCCTGCGCCACGCCAGTGTCGCCGGGCATGATCGTGCGCACCCACAGCGACAAGGCCGTGGCCGCGCAGAAGTCGGTCATGGAGTTCCTGCTGATTAACCACCCGCTCGATTGCCCGATCTGCGACCAGGGCGGCGAATGCCAGCTGCAGGATCTGGCCGTCGGCTACGGCAAGGGCGAGTCGCGCTACAACGAAGAAAAGCGCGTCGTGACCCCGAAGGAAGCCGGTCCGCTGATCTCGATGGAAGAGATGAGCCGCTGCATCCAGTGCACCCGTTGCGTGCGTTTCGGCCAGGAAGTGGCCGGCGTGATGGAATTCGGCATGCTGGGCCGCGGCGAGCACTCGGAAATCACGACCTTTGTCGGCAAGACCGTCGACTCGGAAGTGTCGGGCAACATGATCGACCTGTGCCCGGTCGGCGCGCTGACCAGCAAGCCTTTCCGTTACTCCGCACGTCCATGGGAACTGCAGCGCCGCAAGTCGGTCTCGCCGCACGACTCCCTCGGCACCAACCTGATCGTCCAGGTCAAGGGCGGTAAAGTGATGCGCGTGCTGCCGCTGGAAAACGAGAACATCAACGAGTGCTGGCTGTCGGACAAGGACCGCTTCTCCTACGAGGCGCTGGACAATGCCGACCGCCTGATCAACCCGATGATCAAGCAGGGCGGCCAGTGGCAAGAGACCGACTGGCAGACCGCGCTCGAATACGTCGCCCACGGCCTGCGCAACATCCGCCACGAGCATGGCGCCGACAGCATTGCCGCCGTCGCGACCGCCCACTCGACCGTGGAAGAGCTGTACCTGCTGAACAAGGCGATGCGCGGCTTCGGCGTGAACAACGTCGACTTCCGCCTGCGCCAGAGCGACTTCGCCCTGGACGGCAGCGTCACGCCATGGCTGGGCATGCCGATCGCCGAACTGTCGCACCTCAAGCGCGCCTTCGTGATCGGTTCCTTCCTGCGCAAGGATCACCCGCTCGTCGCCACCCGCCTGCGTACCGCAGTCAAGGCCGGCGCCAAGCTGGCTATCCTGCACGGCTCGGACGAAGACAACCTGATCCCCACAAGCAACAAACTGATCGCCGCACCAAGCGACTGGCTGGCCGTGCTGTCGGAAGTCGTGTCGGCTGTCGCCGCCGCCAAGGACATCGCCGCCCCTGCGGGCTTCGAGAACGTGCAGGCCGGCGACGTGGCGAAAGCCATCGCTGCCTCGCTCGCCGCCATCGACGGCGACGTTCCGGGCGCCGTCCTGCTGGGCAACGCTGCTGCGCACCACCCTGAAGCGTCGAAGATCCACGCTGCCGCACAGTGGATCGCCAACGCGACCGGCGCCAAGTTCGGCTCCTTCGTGGAAGCGGCCAACACCGTCGGCGGCTACCTGGTAGGCGCGACCACGAACACCGACCTGTTCAGCGTACCGAAGAAGGCTTATGTCTTGCTTAACGCCGAGCCGGAACTCGATGCCGCGAACCCGCAGCAGGCTGTTGCCGCGCTGGCCGGCGCCGAAATGGTCGTCGCCATGTCGCCGTTCAAGCATGGCTTCGACTACGCCGACGTGCTGCTGCCGATCTCGCCGTTTACCGAGACCGCCGGTACTTTCGTGAACTGCGAAGGCCGTGCACAGAGCTTCAACGGCACCGTCAAGCCGCTGGGCGAGACCCGTCCGGCCTGGAAAGTGCTGCGCGTGCTGGGCAACCTGCTCGGCCTGCAAGGATTCGACTACGACACCGCCGAATCGATCCGCGACGAAGCGCTGGGCAAGGGCGTCACCGACCTCTCGGGCAAGCTGAACAACGTGGCGAAACTGGCACCAATGGCAGCTTCGCGCTCGGAAGAGCAGGGCGCAATCCAGCGTATCGCCGACGTGCCGATCTACTTCGCCGACGCCATCGCGCGCCGCTCCGAGCCGCTGCTGCGCACGGCCGACGGCCAGCAGCCGCTGGCCCGCCTGCCGAAAGCCCTGGCCGAGCGCCTGGGCGTGAAGGCCGGCGACGTCGTCAAGGTCACGCAAGGCAACGGCAGCGCGCTGCTGGTCGCCGACATCGACGCCCGCCTGCCGGCGAACGTCGTGCGCGTGGCCGCCGCGCATCCGGCAACCGCAACTCTCGGCGCAATGTTTGGCGCCATCAACGTTGAAAAAGCAGGGGAGGGCAAGTAATGGCAACGCCCGGTTTTATCGATAACATCTACACCGGCGGCGAATCGCTGCTGGGTCCGGTCTGGCCGCTGGCCTGGACTGTGGCCAAGATCCTCTGCGTGCTGCTGCCGCTGATGGGCCTGGTCGCCTACGCGACCCTGTGGGAACGCAAGCTGATCGGCTGGATCCAGATCCGCGTCGGCCCGAACCGCGTCGGCCCCGGCGGCCTGCTGCAGCCGATCGCCGATGCGGTCAAGCTGCTGCTCAAGGAAATCGTCATCCCGACCAAGGCCACCACCAAGCTGTTCGTGCTGGGCCCGATCATGACGATCATGCCGGCGCTGGCTGCCTGGGCGGTCGTGCCTTTCGGCCCGGACGCCGCGCTGGCCAACGTCAACGCCGGTTTGCTGCTGCTGCTGGCGATCACCTCGATCGAGGTGTACGGCATCATCATCGCCGGCTGGGCCTCGAACTCGAAGTACGCCTTCATGGGCGCGATGCGCGCCTCGGCCCAAATGATTTCCTACGAAATCCCGATGGGCTTCGTGATGGTCGTCGTGCTGATGGTTTCGGGCAGCCTGAACTTCTCGGACATCGTCGCCGGCCAGGCCGTCGGCATGGCCGCGAGCAATGGTCTGAACTTCCTGTCGTGGAACTGGCTGCCGCTGCTGCCGCTGTTCGCCATCTACTTCATCTCGGGCCTGGCCGAATGTAACCGCCACCCGTTCGACGTGGTGGAAGGCGAGTCGGAGATCGTCGCCGGCCACATGGTCGAGTACTCGGGCATGTCCTACGCGATGTTCATGCTGGCCGAATACGCCAACATGATCCTGATCGCGACCCTGGCATCGATCATGTTCCTCGGCGGCTGGCACGCACCGTTCTCCTTCCTGGAATTCGGCGGCGCCTTCGGCGGCTTCTTCTGGCTGTTCCTGAAGATGTTCCTGCTGGTGTCCCTGATGATCTGGGTCCGCGGCACCTTCCCGCGTTACCGCTATGACCAGATCATGCGCCTGGGCTGGAAAGTGTTCATTCCAATCACGCTGGTGTGGCTGGTGCTGGTCGCCGGCGTCATGCAGACGTCCTGGAATATCTGGAAGTAAGGAAGCACATTCAAATGAACCGAATTAAAGATATCCTCGGCAGCCTGATGCTGTCCGAACTGTTCAAGGGGCTGGCCCTGACGGGCCGCTACGCCTTGTCGCGCAAGATCACCGTGCAGTATCCGGAAGAGAAGACCCCGATGTCGAACCGCTTCCGCGGTTTGCACGCACTGCGCCGCTACCCGAACGGGGAAGAGCGCTGCATCGCCTGCAAGCTGTGCGAAGCAGTCTGCCCGGCGATGGCGATCACGATCGAATCGGCGCAGCGCGAGGACGGCACCCGCCGCACCACGCGCTACGACATCGACCTGACCAAGTGCATCTTCTGCGGCTTCTGCGAAGAGTCCTGCCCGGTCGACTCGATCGTCGAGACCCACGTGCTGGAATACCACGGCGAAAAGCGTGGCGATCTCTACTACACGAAAGAGATGCTGCTGGCAGTGGGCGACCGCTACGAGGCCGACATCGCCGCCGCTCGCGCGGCCGATGCGAAGTACCGTTAACAAGAATAAGGTCTCGTAAAGTCATGCAATTTACAACTGGATTGTTCTACGTCTTCGCGGCCGTCATGGTGCTGTCCGCGCTGCGCGTCATTACTGCCAAGAACCCGGTGCACGCGGCCCTGTTCCTCGTGCTCGCGTTCTTCAACGCGGCCGGCATCTGGCTGCTGCTGAAGGCCGAGTTCCTCGCCATCGTGCTGGTGCTGGTCTATGTCGGCGCCGTCATGGTGCTGTTCCTCTTCGTCGTGATGATGCTCGACATTAACGTCGACCGCATGCGCGAAGGCTTCTGGGGTTACCTGCCGATGGCGCTGGTCATCGGCGCCGTGATCGTCATCGAGATGGCCCTGGTGCTGTGGAACAGCTACGGCAGCTTCGCCCAGACGCCCGAGGCGGCTGCGCTGAACCTGGGCGGCACCCGCGAGCTGGGCCGCCTGATCTACACCCAGTACATCTACGGCTTCGAAATTGCCGCCGTGATCCTGCTGGTGGCCATCATCGCCGCCGTGGCGCTGACCCTGCGCAAGCGCAAGGACAGCAAGGCAATGGACCCGGGCGCCGCCGTGCGCGTCAAGCGTAACGACCGCCTGCGCATCGTCAAGATGGAAGCGGTGAACCAGCGCGCCATCGACGAGGCCAACGTGGCCGCCGCAGCTGCAACTGCAGCCGCGCAGAACAAGGAGCAGAACTCGTGACTTTATCGCTCGCACACTACCTGGTCCTGGGCGCGATCCTGTTCGCGATCTCGATCGTCGGTATCTTCCTGAACCGGAAGAACATCATCATCCTGCTGATGGCCATCGAACTGATGCTGCTGGCCGTGAACCTGAACTTCATCGCTTTCTCGCACTACCTCGGTGATGCGGCAGGGCAGATCTTCGTGTTCTTCATCCTGACCGTGGCCGCCGCCGAATCGGCGATCGGCCTGGCCATCCTGGTGGTCCTGTTCCGTAACCTGGACACGATCAACGTGGAAGACCTCGACAGCCTGAAGGGCTGACCGGTCTCGGCTCGATAAACAATAACGATTAAGGTTCAACATGGCGGAGCAGCTTTCTTCCTCACTCCTACTCGCGGTGCCCCTGGCGCCGCTGGCAGGCTCGGCAATTGCCGGCCTGCTCGGTACCAAGTTCCTTGGTAACGTGGTCGGCCGCAAGGTCTCCCACACGGCAACCATCCTCGGCGTCCTGATCGCCCTGATCATCTCGGTGCAGACCCTGATGGCGGTGCTCGATGGCGCCACCTTCAACCAGGACATCTACACCTGGATGCAGGTCGGTACCGTGAAACTGGCAGTCGGCTTCCAGATCGACACCCTGTCGGCGATGATGATGTGCGTAGTCACCTCAGTCTCGCTGATGGTCCACATCTACACGATCGGCTACATGGCCGAGGACGAAGGCTACAACCGCTTCTTCTCGTACATCTCGCTGTTCACGTTCGCGATGCTGATGCTGGTCATGTCCAACAACTTCCTGCAGCTGTTCTTCGGCTGGGAAGCAGTGGGCCTGGTTTCCTACCTGCTGATCGGCTTCTGGTACACCCGTCCGACCGCGATCTTCGCCAACATGAAGGCCTTCCTGGTCAACCGCGTCGGCGACTTCGGCTTCATCCTCGGTATCGGCCTGCTGCTGGCCGCCTCGGGCACGATGCACTACGGCGAGACCTTCGCCCAGGCCGATAAACTCGTCGGCATGACCGTGCCCGGCATCGGCTGGCCGCTGCTGACCGCCGCCTGCATCTGCCTGTTCATCGGCGCGATGGGCAAGTCGGCGCAGTTCCCGCTGCACGTCTGGCTGCCTGACTCGATGGAAGGCCCGACCCCGATCTCGGCACTGATCCACGCCGCGACGATGGTTACCGCCGGCATCTTCATGGTGGCGCGCATGTCGCCGCTGTTCGAGCTGTCGGACGGCGCGCTGTCGTTCGTCATCGTCATCGGTTCGATCACCGCGCTGTTCATGGGCTTCCTGGGCATCATCCAGAACGACATCAAGCGCGTCGTCGCCTACTCGACCCTGTCGCAGCTGGGCTACATGACCGTCGCCCTGGGCGCCTCGGCATATTCCGTCGCCGTGTTCCACCTGATGACCCACGCCTTCTTCAAGGCACTGCTGTTCCTTGGCGCAGGTTCCGTCATCATCGGCATGCACCACGACCAGGACATGCGCAACATGGGCGGCCTGCGCAAGTACATGCCGATCACCTGGATCACCTCGCTGCTGGGCTCGCTGGCCCTGATCGGTACCCCGTTCTTCTCGGGCTTCTACTCGAAGGATTCGATCATCGAGGCAGTGCACGCGACCAACATCCCGGGCGCCGGCTTCGCCAACTTCGCGGTGCTGGCAGGCGTGTTCATCACGGCCTTCTACTCGTTCCGCATGTACTTCCTGGTGTTCCATGGCGAGTCGCGCTGGAACCACCCGGCCCCGCACAGCCACGGCCACGATTCGGACGCGCACAACGAGGAAGACGACCACGGCGATGACCACCATCACCACGGCCTGCAGCCTGGCGACAAGCCGCACGAGTCGCCATGGGTCGTGACCCTGCCGCTGGTCCTGCTGGCGATCCCGTCGGTCATCATCGGCTACCTGGCGATCGGCCCGATGCTGCACGGCGACTTCTTCAAGGACGTGATCTTCGTCGGCGAGAACCACACCGCGATGCGCACCCTGAGCGAAGAGTTCCACGGCGCGGCCGCCATGGCGATCCACGGCCTGCAGACTGCACCGTTCTGGCTGGCACTGGCCGGCGTGGCCGCGGCCTACTACTGCTACATGGTCAACCCGCGCGTCCCGGCCTGGTTCTACTCCAAGTTCAAGTTCCTGCACACGCTGCTGGACAACAAGTACTACATGGATGCGTTCAACCAGGCCGTGTTCGCCGGCGGCGCGCGCGCCGTTGGTGGCGGGCTGTGGAAAGTCGGCGACCGCGGGCTGATCGACGGCCTGATGGTCAACGGTTCGGCCAAGCTGGTGGGCTGGTTCTCGATGCTCACCCGTACCTTCCAGACCGGTTACATCTATCACTACGCGTTCGTGATGATCGTGGGCGTCATGGCGACCCTGCTGTACTTCTTCCCGTTCTGGCGCTAATCACAGGCAAAGAAAAAGACAAATGATGCAGTCTACGATCTCTACATTTCCTCCCTACCTGAGCCTGGCGATCTGGCTCCCGGTCCTGTTCGGCGTGCTCGTGCTCGCCGTCGGGCGCGACTCGAACCGCGGTTTCACGCGCCTGCTGGCGCTGCTCGGCGGCGTCGTCAGCTTCCTGCCGACGATCCCGCTGATCACGAACTTCGACAACGCCGCCCACGGCATGCAGTTCTATGAAGTGGCGCCGTGGATCGAGCGCTTCAACATCTTCTACCGCCTCGGTGTCGATGGCCTGTCGCTCTGGTTCATCCCGCTGACCGCGTTCATCACCGTCATCGTCATCCTCGCTGCCTGGGAAGTCATCCAGGACCGCGTGGCGCAGTACATGGGTTCCTTCCTGCTGCTGTCGGGCCTGATGATCGGCGTGTTCGCGGCGCTGGACGGCGTGCTGTTCTACTTCTTCTTCGAAGCCACGCTGATCCCGATGTTCATCATCATCGGCGTGTTCGGCGGCCCGAACCGCGTGTACGCGGCATTCAAGTTCTTCCTGTACACGTTCTTCGGCTCGCTGCTGACGCTGATCGCGATCATCTACCTGTACAACGTCTCGGGCACCTTCGACATCCAGAAGTGGCACATCCAGGCGCTGACGATGCGCGAGCAGATCCTGATCTTCATCGCCTTCTTCATGGCCTTCGCCGTGAAGGTGCCGATGTGGCCGGTGCACACCTGGCTGCCGGACGCCCACGTGGAAGCGCCGACCGGCGGTTCCGTCGTGCTGGCCGCGATCATGCTGAAGCTGGGCGCCTACGGTTTCGTCCGTTTCTCGCTGCCGATCACGCCTGATGCCTCGCACTACCTGGCGCCGGTCGTCATCGTGCTCTCCTTGATCGCCGTGATCTACATCGGCCTGGTGGCCCTGGTCCAGAAGGACATGAAGAAACTGGTCGCCTACTCGTCGATCGCCCACATGGGTTTCGTCACCCTCGGCTTCTTCATCTTCAACGACATGGGCGTGCAGGGCGGCCTGATGCAGTCGATCTCGCACGGCTTCGTGTCGGGCGCGATGTTCCTCTGCATCGGCGTGCTCTACGACCGCGTCCACTCGCGTGAAATCGCCGACTACGGCGGCGTCGTCAACACGATGCCGAAGTTCGCGGCCTTCGCCGTGCTGTTCTCGATGGCCAACGCCGGCCTGCCTGCCACCTCGGGCTTCATCGGCGAATTCATGGTCATCCTGGGCGCCGTGCAGTTCAACTTCTGGACCGGCCTGCTCGCCGCCACCGCACTGATCCTGGGCGCCGCCTACTCGCTGTGGATGGTCAAGCGCGTCGTCTTCGGCCCGGTCGGCAACCAGCACGTGGCTGAACTGGTCGACCTGAACAAGCGCGAGTTCGCGATCCTGGCCGTGCTGGCAATCGCCACCTTGTGGATGGGCCTGTATCCGGCGCCGATCGCCGAGACCCTGCAGACCTCGGTGACCGACCTGCTGCAACACGTTTCGGTGAGCAAGCTCCCGCAGTTGCCTCAATAAATTGAAATAGACGCCATGAACAACACTTTGCTACCGGCTGTCGACACCAACCTGGTGCCGGTGTACGCCGAAATCTTCCTGCTGATCGCGGCTTCCGCGATCCTGCTGATCGACTTGTACCTGAAAGGGTCGCGCCGCAACGTGACCTACTACCTGTCGCTGCTGGCCCTGGTCGGCTGCGCCGTCCTGACCTTCGGCGACTTCAACGCGGGCGCGACCGTGTACACCTTCAACGGTATGTACGTGTCGGACCCGATGTCGAACCTGCTCAAGATGTTCACCTACGTGGCCGTCGGCCTGACCCTGGTGTATTCGCGCCAGTACGTGACCGAGCGCGGCATGCTCTCGGGTAACCTGGGCGGCGAGTTCTACGTGCTCGCCCTGTTCGCAATGCTGGGCCAGATGATCATGATCTCGGGCAACAGCATGCTGTCGATCTACCTGGGCCTGGAACTGATGTCGCTGTCGCTGTACTCGCTGGTGGCCCTGCGCCGCGACCACGCGGTCTCGACCGAAGCGGCGATGAAGTACTTCATCCTCGGTGCACTGGCCTCGGGCTTCATGCTCTACGGTATCTCGATGATCTACGGCGCCACCGGTGCGCTGAACGTGACCGACATCGCCGCCCGCGCCGCCGCCGGTACCGTCGACCAGACGATCCTCGTGTTCGGCCTGGTGTTCATGGTCGCCGGCATGGCCTTCAAGCTGGGCGCCGCACCGTTCCACATGTGGGCGCCGGACGTCTACCAGGGTTCGCCGACCGCCGTGACCCTGCTGCTGGGCGGCGCGCCGAAGCTGGCCGCCTTCGCCATGGTCATGCGCCTGCTGGTCGAAGCGCTGCCGACCCTGGCCTACGACTGGCAACAGATGCTGCTGGTGCTGGCCGTGCTGTCGCTGGCTATCGGTAACCTGACCGCGATCGCCCAGACCAACCTCAAGCGCATGCTGGCCTACTCGACCATCGCGCAGATGGGCTTCGTCCTGCTGGGCATGATGGCCGGCGTGGTGGGCGAGGACGCGAGCAACGCACCGGCAGCGTATTCCGCCGCCATGTACTCGTCGATCACCTACGTCCTGACCACCCTGGGCAGCTTCGGCATCATCATGATGCTGGCGCGTTCGGGCTTCGAGGCCGAGCAGATCGCCGACTTCAAGGGCCTGGGCCGCCGCAGCCCGTGGTTCGCAGTCGTCATGACGATCCTGATGTTCTCGCTGGCCGGCGTGCCGCCGATGATGGGCTTCATGGCCAAGTGGGCCGTCCTGCAGGCGGTCGCCAACAGCGGCGCCGTCTGGCTGGCCGTGGTCGCCGTCCTGTTCTCGCTGATCGGCGCGTTCTACTACCTGCGCGTCGTGAAGACGATGTGGTTCGACGAAGCGGTCGACACCAGCCCGATCGTGACGCCGGCCGACATGCGCGTCGCGCTGTCGCTGAACGGCGTCGCAGTCGTGGTGCTGGGCCTGATCCCGGGCGCACTGCTGGGCACCTGCCTGCAGGCGATCCAGATGACCCTGCGCAGCTAAGATGGACATTTCGCTGGCAAGCTGGCTGGTCATTGCCGTCGCGCTCGCGGCGGCGAACCTGCCGTTCGCCAGCGAGCGCGTGTTCGGCTTTATCCCCCTCAAGTCCTCCCAAGCAGGGCAGGAGCGCAAGAAATCCTTCTTCGCGCGCCTGCTCGAGCTCCTTGTCTTATACTTCCTCGTCGGCGCAGTAGCCTACGCACTGGAATCCCGCATCGGCAACGTGTTTGCCCAGCGCTGGGAGTTCTATGCGATTACCGGCTGCCTGTTCCTTGTGCTGGCGTTTCCAGGATTCGTGATCAAGTACCTGCGTAAGCGCCGCTGATTTTTTTCGATCAACGCTTTACACAGGAGTCGAATGGATTCGCACCTGAAGGAAGTCCGCCTTGACGGCGAGACGGTGTACGACGGCAAGTTCCTCAAAGTCTCGCGCGACCGCATCCAACTGCCCGACGGCAGCGTCAGCTATCGCGAATACATGCGCCATCCCGGCGCGGTCGTGATCCTTCCCTTGCTCGACGACGGCCGCGTGCTGCTCGAGCGCCAGTTCCGTTATCCGAACGACCGGGTCTTCATCGAATTCCCGGCCGGGAAGATCGATCCGGGCGAAGAGCACCTGGCCTGCGCCCGGCGCGAGCTGGAAGAGGAAACCGGCTACACGGCGACCGACTGGCGTTTCGTCTGCACCATCCACAATGCGATCGCCTACTCGGACGAGCACCTCGAGATCTTCCTCGCGCGCGGGTTGACCGCCGGCACGCCGAAACTCGACGCCGGCGAATTCCTCGAAACCTTCACCACGACCGTCCCCGAGCTGCTGGAGATGGTCAAGCGCGGCGAGATCACCGACGTGAAGACCATCATCGGCGCCTTCTGGCTCGAGAAAATCACTACCGGGGCCTGGTCCCCCGGCTGACCATGAGGCTCCTGCTCGCGCTGGCCTTCCTGTGCTTCCTTGCACCGGCGAGCGCGCGCACGGCTTTCCAGGCGCGTTGCGAGGACACGATCGGCGAGAGCGTCTCACGCTTGAGCTCGAAGCACGAGGGCTACCGCGTCGACAATTCCTATTCCTTCCACGGCCTCTCCGCCCTGAAGGGCAACCGCGCGCCCGGCAGTTATGTCCTGGGCCTGACCCACACCGAGTCGCGCGTGGCGATCGGCGTGCAGGGGCGGATGCTGACCGACCCGGCAACCGGCTACGAATGCGTGGTGCCGCGCCTGGACGTGAAACTGCATTACCTGCCGATCGTCGTCTACGTCGGGCGCGAGTTTGCGCCGGGCACTTGCGCGTACCGCGAAATCCTCGCCCACGAGCTGCGCCACCGTGACATCTACCTCGGCTTCCTGCCGCGCGCGGAGAAGATCGTGGGCGATGCGCTGGCCCGCCGTTTCGAAGGCAAGCCGCTGTACGCGCCGCGCGGCCAGGCCAGGGATTTGTTGCAGCGCGAAATAGACACCGGCTGGATGCCCTTCATCAAGCGCGAGATGGGCAAGGTCGAGCGTCTGCAGGCAGCAATCGATACCCCGCAGGAATACGCACGCCTCGGCAAAGTTTGCGCAGGTGAGGTACAGTCTCTTATCAGACCAGCAAAACGTAAGAAAAAGACATGAATTCCCAAGCACCACGATATTTCGCTCTCATTCCGGCCGCTGGCGTCGGGGCGCGCATGGCCGCGAGCGGACCGAAGCAATACCTGAAAATCGGCGGCAAGCCGATGCTGCGCCATGCCATCGACGCCTTCCTGTTCAGCGAACTGATCGCGCACACCTATGTGGTGGTCAGCGCGGACGATCCCGTCATCGACAGCATCGTGCCCAGCCACGGCGTGACCGTGCTCCGCTGCGGCGGTGCAACACGCATGGAATCCGTGCAGAACGGCCTGGCCGCGCTGGCCGGCACGCTGCGCGAAAACGACTGGGTGCTGGTGCACGACGCCGCCCGTCCCGGACTGGACGAAGCGCTCATCGAAAAACTGATCACCAGCACCGGCGAGCACCCGGTCGGCGGCCTGCTGGCCTTGCCGGTCGTCGATACCGTCAAGCGCAGCATCGCCGGCGAAGTCGGCACCGTCTCGCGCGAAGGCCTGTGGCTGGCGCAGACGCCGCAGATGTTCCGCTACCGCCTGCTGCGCGATGCGCTGGCGGCCGCGCGTGATCCGAAGCTCGTCACCGACGACGCGTCGGCCGTCGAGGCGCTCGGCCTGTCGCCCAAGCTGGTCGAAGGCCATCCGCGCAACATGAAGGTCACCATGCCGGGCGACGTGCGCCTGGCCGAAATGTACCTCGCCACCGCTCAACCTGAGTTATTGTAAGACTATGGCACTCGCATCCTACAACCCGACCCCGCCGTTTCGTGTCGGCACCGGCTATGACTGCCACCGGCTCGTCGAGGGCCGCAAACTCATCGTCGGCGGCGTGACCATCCCGCACCGCCTCGGCCTGTTCGGCCACTCCGACGCCGACGTGCTGCTGCACGCCATCATCGACGCCTTGCTGGGCGCCGCCGCCCTCGGCGACATCGGCAAGCATTTCCCCGACACCGACCCGATGTTCGCCGGCGCCGATTCCCGCACCCTGCTGCGCGAAGTCGCCAGCCGCGTGCTCGCCACCGGCTACACCATCGGCAACGTCGACGCCACCATCGTCGCCCAGCAGCCGAAGATGGCTCCGCACATCCCGCACATGGTCTCGCGCATCGCCGAAGATTTGGGCGTGTCGCCGCAGCAGGTGAACGTCAAGGCCAAGACGAACGAGAAGCTTGGCTATCTGGGGCGGGAAGAGGGGATGGAGGCGCAAGCGGTGGCCATCCTGATCCGCGCCTGAATGTAGGGTGTGGTCCCGACCCCACGCGTTGCTGACGTGTTCTGGGGTTTGCGTGGCCGCGAAATTGAGGCCGCCGCTATGCCGACGTTGTAACGCGTGGAGTCGGGACTCCGGTGAAGCCGTGGAGGAGACCATTGGCCTCCTCCACCCCTACGAAAAACGGCCCGCAAGCAGCCGTTTCCCATCATTGCTAAAATCCCATCCTCGATCCGCGCATCCTGGCGCGGCGTTCAACGGGATGATGATGAACACCCACACCGACATGTCGCCGCGCGCCGCCTGGCTGCTGATCCTCGCCGCCAGCGCGATCCTGATGATCACGATGGGGGCGCGCTTGACCACCGGCCTGTTCCTGTCGCCGCTGAACACGGCCACCGGGCTGGGCGTGGCGACGATCAGCTTTGCGCTGGCCGTGGGCCAGTTCATGTGGGGCGCCTCGCAGCCCATCTTCGGCGCGATCGCGGACAAGTACGGCCCGGCGCGGGTGATCGTCCTCGGCGCGCTGCTGCTGGCGGGCGGCCTGGCGGCGACGCCCTTCGTCGAATCGGAATGGGGCCTGCTGCTGACGATGGGCGTGCTCTCGGCCGCCGGGGCCGGTGCGGGCAGCTTCTCCATCCTGATCGGCGCCACCGCCCAGCGCCTGCCCGCAAGCCGCCGTCCCTTCGCCTCCGGCTTCATCAACGCGGGCGGCTCCTTCGGCCAGTTCGTGTTCTCTCCGCTGATGCAGGTGCTGATCGCCGGCCCCGGCTGGATCATTGCGATGCTGACGATGGCGGCCACCACCTTGCTGACCATTCCGCTGGCCTGGCTGATGCGCGGGAAGAAAAGCGTGGCGACAGCCAGCGTCGCGGCGGCCGGCGCCGCGCCCATCGTCGGCATCAGCCTGACAAGCCAGCTGCGCGAAGCGCTGCGCGACCGCAGCTACCTGCTGCTGCACGCCGGCTTCTTCACCTGCGGCTTCCACATCGCCTTCCTCGTGACCCACCTGCCGGGCGAAGTCGCCCTGTGCGGGCTGCCGGTCGGCGTGGCCGGCACAGCGCTCGGCCTGATCGGCCTGTTCAACATCGCCGGCAGCCTGGCGGCCGGTGCGCTGTCGACGCGCTACCGCATGAAGAACCTGCTGGCGCTGATGTACGCCAGCCGCGCCGTGATCATCGCGCTCTACCTGCTCGCGCCGAAGACAGCGCTGACCTTTTACGTGTTCGCCGCCGCGCTCGGCTTCACCTGGCTGGCCACCGTGCCGCCCACCGCCGGGCTGGTCGGCAAACTGTTCGGCACGCGCTACCTGGCGACCCTGTTCGGCCTGACCCTGCTGTCGCACCAGGTCGGCGGCTTCTTCGGCGCCTGGCTGGGCGGGCTCGCCTTTGTGCGCTTCGGCGACTACAGCTGGATGTGGTACGCCGACATCGTCCTGGCACTGGCGGCCGCGGCGGCGAACCTGCCCATCCGCGAGGCGCCGGTGGTGCGCGCCGGCCTGCCCGCGGCGAAGGCCTGAACATGGCGCGCGACGTCTGGGCCTACCGCGAAGTGGCCGTCCATTCGGTCCTCGACCCGCGTACGGGCAGGCTGCGCATCGAGCCGATGCCGGGCCAGGCCTACGCGCCTTCCACGCGGGTGCAGTGCGCGCGTGCGCTGCTCGATACCGCGCGCTACCCGGCCGGCACCCGCTTCCTGCTCAACGCCAAGCTGACCGACCGCCTCGGCGGCGAGCCTTTCCTGTTCGCCTGGCATGGCGACCCGGTGCAGGTGCTGAGCAGCGCCCAGGCGCGCAAGTTCCTGGCGGCCTTCCGGCGCGGCCGCATCTGAGCGGGCGGGTTGCGCGCGCGGCGGACGCGGCCGAACGGGTACTATCGACGTCTACATCGAAGAGGAGAGGACCCTGAATGGCAACGAAAAAAATCGCAATCGTGGTGGGCAGCCTGCGCAAGGAATCCTACAGCCGCAGGCTCGCCATGGTGATGAAGGACATGGCGCCGGGCAAGCTGGACATGGAGATCGTCGAGATTCGCGACCTGCCGCTGTATAACGAGGATGACGAGACGGCATCGCCGCCGCCGGCCTTCGCCGCCTTCCGCGAGCGCATCCGCGCCGCCGATGGCATTCTGTTCGTCACCCCGGAATACAACCGCTCGGTACCGGGCGCGCTGAAGAACGCAATCGACGTCGGCTCGCGTCCCTACGGCAAGGCCGCCTGGACCGGCAAACCCTGCGCCATCGTCAGCCAGTCCCCGGGCGCGCTCGGCGGCTTCGGCGCCAACCACCACCTGCGGCAAATGCTGCCTTTCCTGAACATGCCGGCCATGCCCGCGCCCGAAGCCTACCTCGGCGGCATCGGCGCCAAGTTCGAGGGCGAGACGCTCACGGACGAATCGCTGCGCGGCTTCCTGCAGACTTTCGTCGATACCTTTGCGGCCTGGGTCGAGCGCCACGCGGGGTGAGGTTCGTAGGGTGGGGTCCTGACCCCACGCGTTGCTGAGGTGACGGGCCCGCGGCAGCCTGACGTTTCGTATGGCCAAAATCCAACTCGCGATGCGCACGTACATGGCCTCGCGGCGAAGCAGGCACCATATTGCCGCCGTAACGCGTGGAGTTGTAATGGATGCCCCCGGCATCCATTACTCCACCCTACAGTTGCGCCGCAGCGTGCGTCGTAACCCACCCTCTGCGCCTCGGTTCTCTTGGCGGCACACCTTTGATTTAGCGCAAACGCGTCAGGGCATGCTGCCCTAGCCTTGAGGCTTCGCGCGGAAAGCGGCAATCCCGCCGGGCGGGAAGAGGACTTTCCCCGCGAACCTTCCATGTGCGCACACCGCCGTGCTGCGCCGGGAAGACTCATCCTTATAACCATTACCCATGAGCGAGGCAACGCATGTATCCATTTTCCCAGTCGGTTACCCCAGCGGTGCGCACCCACCTGGACGCGCAGACCGCCTTCATGAACGACATGTCCAAGACCCTGTTCCAGTCCTTCCAGCAGATGTGCGACCTGAACATCAAGCTGGTGCAGACCATGCTCGAGGAAACCACGCTGGCGAGCCAGCAGATCATCACCGCCGACCGCCAGACCGAAGTGCTGAGCGCCGCTGCATCGCGTGCCCAGCCGGCAGCCGAAAAGCTGCGCGCCTACCAGCAGCACATCTCGCGCCTGGCCGCCGACGCCCAGGTCGAGCTGACCCGCGTGACCGAGCAGCACGTGCAGAACACCACCCGCACCGCCCGCCAGCTGGCCGACGAGGTGGCCCGTACCGCGTCCGAGGAAACAGAGCGCGGCCTGCGCAAGCAGCAGGAAACCATCCAGCGCTTCACCGATCCGTTTTCCGCCGGGAATGGCCAGGCAAGGCAGGGCAATGGCAGCGCCGGCGCCCCCATGCAAAGCGGCGGCCAGGGCCAGGCCCAGGGCGCCAGCCAGGGCGGCTCGATCCAGTCTGGTGCTCAGGGCGCTTCCATGCAGCGCGGGGAGTCCGCTCCTCCGCCCAAGGGCACCCACTGAGCGGGGCAGGCCGCCGGCAGCCTCGCAAGCGTAGCGCCGGGGCCGTAAGCCAGCTGTGAGATGGCCGCAGGCGACCGCAAGGGATCGCATGCCTGCGCGGCATTGAAGGACTGAAGGACCGAAGGACAAGGCGCGACAGCCGGCCGGCAGCGCCTTTGACCTTGAGCCTTCCGATCCGTCAGTGGGCGTGCGCAGCGGTCAGGCAGGCGCCCTTACTCGTCTTCCAGCCGTTCGCGGTCGAGTTCCTGCTTCATGGCCGCCACGTCCTCCATGAATTCGTCCACGCTGGCATCCGGCGTGGCGCGCATTTCCGGGGGCAGCAGCACCGACATGTAGAGCTCGTCGGCAAGGCGGCCGTTGCGCTGCTCGTTGCTGATGAGTACCAGGCCCGAGCCGAGCACCGCCAGCGCCGCGCAGATGAGGGCGTAGCGTTTCCTCGGCTCGGGTTTCACCGTCGTCAGGTGGAAGTACACCATGCCCGCCACCAGCAGGATGGCGACGTGCGAGCCGTAGCGCGTGAACACCTCGATCGACCAGGCATAGCCGACCGCGCTCGACACCAGCCGGAACAGCATCAGGGCGGCGATGCCGCAGCCGAAGATGAACAGGTGCCGGCCCAGGCGCGCATGGCGTCCGAACAGGCGGTTGCCGAAGGCCCACAGGCCGCTCCAGACCAGTCCCGCGCCCAGGCCGTAGGCGAGCGCCAGCAGGTAGCGGAAGGGGCGGTAGGCCTGGGTGTCGGCCAGCCACATCGTGAACAGCGCGACCAGCGCCGTGAGGACCGCGCCGGCCAGGCCGGGCAGGGCGCCTTCCCAGCCGTGCATGGTGCGGTCGATCAGCTCCTGCGGCACCGGGAAATCGGCGGCGCGCACGCGCAGCGTCGTGTGCCCCAGCCGCACCACGGTGGTTCCCGTCAGGGGCAGGCGGCTGCTGCGCCGCCCCGCATGCACCACGCCGTTGCGGGTGCCGAGATCCGTCAGCACCAGTTCGCCGTCCGGGCCGGCGTCGACCACCGCGTGGCGCGGGGCGGCGTAGGCATCGTCGAGGATGTAGTCGTTGTCGTAGCCGCGTCCGATGCGGATCGGCAGCGAATCGACCCGGTGACGGTGCAGGACGTCGCCGTTGCGTGCGAGGGTTTCGATGAACCACGGCCCCGTCATAGGCTCCTCATCATGCACGGCTCATCATGCGCGGCTTTCATACCCATCTCATAACTTCCCACTGCGCCCGAGCGCGTTCAGGAAGGCGCGCGTGACGCGCATGCCGTTCTCGTACGACACGCCCGCCACGTCCAGCCGGCTCTGCAGGCTCGCCTGCGGGTTGTCGGTGCTGGCCGTGAGCAGGGTGAAGTTGTACAGGCCGGGGAACTTCCGGTAGGCGCGCACGCAGGTCACGGCGCGCAGCGCCAGCGTGTTCGAGTGCACGAAGCGCTCGCTGCACAGCGGCCCGGTGAGCCGTGCGTCGCGCGTGTTTCCCAGCTGTTCGATCCCGAACTGGCTGCTGGCCAGGGCCGCGAAGCGCAGCGGGTGCAGGGTGGCCGAGCGCAGGTACTGGTGCGTCATCGACACGTTGCCGGTTTGCTGGTTATCCGACACATAGATGGCCGACTCCGTCGCGCAGCTCATCGAGTCGGCGCTGTAGCTCGCCTCGGCCTTCACGTTCGAGCGGCCCCAGCAGCGTAGCTGCCCCGACTCGCGCACCGGCACCCGGTAGGGGCCCATGTTCTTGATCGACAGCGGCGTGTCGAGCAGGCGCCCGACCATCGCCCGCTGGTGTGCCAGCAATTGTTCGGCGATGAGGGGATTGAAGTCCTTCGGCGGCGCGGCCTGGGCGGCCACCTTGCGCAGCAGTTCCTGCGCGTATTTCACCGGCACCAGGAAGCTGACCGCCTCGCCGTCGCGCCGCTTGGACACGTTGATGCCGGCGACCATGCCCGCCGCCGTGACGCTGGGACCGCCGCTCATGCCCGAGTTGATCGGGCCGCTGAAGATCAGCTGGTCGTAGAAGCTGCGGCTGACCACGCCGTTGTAGGCGCCTTCCGAGATGGCGAAGCCGAGGTCGAGGGGGTTGCCGAGCGAGTACAGCTTCTGGCCCTGGAGCAGGCGCGCCGGCTGTTCCGGCACCTGGAAGAAGCCGGTGCCGCTGCGGTTCACCCGCAGCACCGCCAGGTCGCGCAGCACGTCGACCGCCATCAGCTCGACCGGCCCGTTCTTGCCGTCGGTGTCGACGTATTCGCCGGCATATACGTCGGGGTCGAGCGCCATTTGCGAGACCACGTGGTAGTTGGTGACGACGAGGTTGCTCTCGCCGACGAGGAAGCCCGAGCCGACGGTGGACTGTGTGCGGCCGTTGCGCAGCAGCATGCGGATCTGCAGCAGGTCGGACTGGGCCGACGAATACAGCTCCTGCGCGGCCGAGGAGGGCAGGGGCAGGGTCGTGCTGGAATCGGTTTCGCCCGGCCCGGGCGCGGGCGGCGTAGCGGCCGGCGGCGCGTCCGGCGGCACGGCGGTGGGAGGAACGACGGTCGGCCGCGCGGGCTCGGGCGCCGCGGTGCGATGGAGCGCGGCTTTCGGCCTCGCGTTCGGCTGCCGGCCCGCTTCGCCCGCGCCGGGTGCGGCCGCGGAGGCGCTCAGGCAGAACAGCAGAAGCAGACTGGCAACGTGGCTGGCGGTGCGTTTCATGTGAGGACAAGCATCCCGCCGGGGCCGCTTGTAGCACCCGGACGCGACGAAAGAGAGCGATGGTGATCGCTATCTTGCCATCACACTAACTTATCTGCAGGACGTTACAGTTCGCCATCTTCCGCCACGGCGTCGAGCTGGGGCGTCATCATGTGGCCGAGCTTGGCCTGCTTGGTGTCGAGGTAGCCGTTGTTGAAGACGTTGCGGTTGACCAGCAGCGGCACTCGCTCGACGACCTCGATACCGAGGCGCGCCAGGGCGTCGATCTTGCGCGGGTTGTTGGTCATCAGCTTGACCTGCTTGATGCCGAACTGATCGAGCATCGGGCGGCACAGTTCGTAGTTGCGGGCGTCGGCGTGGAAGCCGAGCTGCAGGTTGGCTTCGACCGTGTCGGCGCCGGCTTCCTGCAGGCGGTAGGCGCGGATTTTATTGACCAGGCCGATGCCGCGGCCTTCCTGGCGCAGGTAGAGCAGTACGCCGCGGCCTTCAGCAGCGATGCGCTTGAGGGCGCCCTCGAGCTGGGCGCCGCAGTCGCAGCGCTGCGAGAACAGCACGTCGCCGGTCAGGCACTCGGAGTGCACGCGCGCCAGCACCGGCTCGCCGTTGCCGATGTCGCCCAGCGCCATCGCCAGGTGCTCCTTGCCCGTGCTGTGCTCGACGAAGGCGTGCAGCGTGAACTGGGCCCAGGGCGTGGGCAGCGCGCACGAGGTGACGTAGTCGAGGAGCGAGTCGGAGTCTGGAGCGGCGGCAGGCGTGGTGATATCGGACATGCTGTGGTCTTGTTGCGGTGGTTGTAACCGGTAAGTATAAGAGAAATCGGTCGCGGCCGTGCGGGCGGGGCGCGCAGCCCCTCTCGGCGGCACGCGCAACGGCCCTGTGGACGGGATGCATCGCCGCGCCACGCGGCGCTCGCCCGGGGCGAGGGCGGCATGCTACTCTTTCGCCAAAGCAAATTCTTCGATGTCATGAACCACGAAACAAGCCCTGGCCAGCCCGCGGCCGGTCTTCCTCCCCGTCCGCGCCGGCGCGGCCTGCGCAGCCTCGGCAGCTGGCTGGCGCTGGCCTTTACCCTGCTCTCGCTCCTGCTGACGGTGCTGCTGGTCGAAGTCGTCGACATCGCCGCCACCGGCCAGGTCGAAACGAGCATCGGCCACGGCCTGCGCGAGCTGGCGCTGCAGACCGTCGACAAGCTCGACCGCGGCATGTTCGAGCGCTACCGCGAAGTGCGCCTGCTGGCGCAGCGGCGCGACCTGTCGCCGCTGAACGCCGACCTGGACGCGCGCCGCGAGGTGCTCGACGGCATCCAGGACTCGTATGGTTACTACGACTGGATCGGCATGGCCGGCGTCGACGGCAAGGTGCAGGTCGCGGGGCGCGGCCTGCTCGAAGGCGTCGACGTCGCCGCGCGGCCGTGGTTCCGCCATGCGCTGCAGGGCATCAACGTCGGCGACGTGCACGAGGCGGTGCTGCTGGCCAAGCTGCTGCCGAAAGAGGGCGGCGAGCCGCGCCGCTTCGTGGACGTCGCCTTCCCCTACCTCGACCGCGACGGCAGGACACTGGGCGTGCTCGGCGTGCACCTGTCCTGGAAATGGGCGCGCGCCGTCGAACGCTCGGTGATCGCACCGGTGGCCACGCGCGGCAAGATCGACGCCCTGATCGTCGGAATCGACGGCACGGTGCTGCTGGGGCCGAACGACTTGCAGGGGAAGAAGCTCGACCTGGCGAGCCTGCGCAACGCGGGCCGGCAGGACGCCGGTTACCTGGTCGAGGAATGGCCGGACGGCGAATCCTACCTGGTGGGCTACAGCCGCAGCCGCGGCCGCGACGCCTATCCCGGCCTGGGCTGGACGGTGCTGGTGCGCCAGGCGGTGGACGAAGCCTATGCCCCCGCGCGCGCGCTGCGCGGGCGCGCGTTGCTGAGCGGCGTCGGCCTGGCGCTGCTGTTCTCGCTGGCCGGTTTCGTATTGGCCCGTTACATCACCCGCCCGCTCGGCCGCCTGGTGGCCGACGCCGAACGCATCGGGCGCGGTGAACGCGTGCAGCTGGTGTCCGGCGCCGGCAGCTATGTCGAGGTGGGCAAGCTGTCCGACACGCTCAACACGCTGGTAACCGACCTGGTCAAGCGGCGCCAGGAGATGCAGGACCTGAACGCCTCCCTGGAAGCGCGGGTCGAGGCGCGCACGAAGGAACTGGAACGGGCGCTGGTGGCGGTGCGCGCGAGCGAGCAGCGCATCGGCGCGATCGTCGAGGCGGCCCAGGACGCCTTCGTCGGCGTCGACCTGCGCGGCCTCGTGACCGACTGGAACTCGGCGGCCGAGCGCATGTTCGGCTGGAAGCGCAGCGAGGTGCTGGGCTGGCCGATGACAGAGATCATCGTGCCGGAACGCTTCCGTTCCAGCACCTACCGCGCCATCGAGGGCGTGCGCGCGACCGGCTACAGCCCGCTGCTCGAGCGGCGCGTCGAACGCCTGGTGATCGACCGCCATGGCGAGGAATTCCCGATCGAGATGACGGCGGGCCTGGCCAGCAGCGGCGACCAGACCTTCTTCGCCGTCTTCCTCCACGACATTTCCGAGCGCCGCAAGGTGGACCGCCTGAAGAGCGAATTCGTGGCCACCGTCTCGCACGAGCTGCGCACCCCGCTGACCTCGATCCGAGCCTCGCTGTCCATGCTGGACGACGGCTTCGCTGGCGAGCTGCCGCCCGATGTCGCCGGCCTGGTCGGCATCGCCCGCCAGAGCTGCGAGCGCCTGGTGCGGCTGGTGAACGACGTGCTCGACATCCAGAAGATCGAGGCCGGCAGCATGCAGCTGGAACGCCATCCGCAGCCGCTGCTGCCGGTGGCGCAGCACGCCCTCGAAGGCATGCAGGGCTACGCGCAGGAAAACGGCGTCGCGCTGCGCCTGGAATGCGTGGCGGCGGCGCGCGAGCTGGCCGCCGCGATCGACCGCGACCGCCTGGTGCAGGTGCTGACCAACCTGCTGTCGAACGCGGTGAAGTTTTCGCCGCGCGGCGCGACCGTGATCCTGAACCTGGCCGCGACCGACGGCTGCGCGCGCCTGTCGGTGCAGGACCAGGGCGGCGGCATCCCGCCGGCCTTCCACGCACGCGTGTTCCAGCGCTTCGCCCAGGCCGACGGCGCCGATACGCGCCAGAAGGGCGGCACCGGCCTCGGCCTGTCCATCAGCAAGAGCCTGGTCGAGGAGCACGGCGGCCGGATCAGTTTCGAGACGAGCCCTGGGCAGGGTACCGTTTTCCACGTCGACCTGCCGCTGGCCGGGCAGGATTGAGGCCGGGGCGTGACTGAGTAGCTTCACAGCAACGGACAAGCTATCGCCCGTGGCTGGTTTTATCCTCCTGCCGATTCCCACAACGGCAGGAGGATTCCCATTCCGCTTGCATGAGCCGGGGCGTTCGAACGCCTGCGCACCGCCAACGAGGCCGGCGCGCAGGTCCGCCTATGAGCGGTGCATATACCGCGAAATACGTCATCCATTCCCGGATTTCTGTCGCCTGTCACAAAAGGCAGACATTGCCGTTCAATAACGATACATTATCTAAGAGGAAATAATTGCCCTCCGTTCATGTCGCTCGGACGGGGCGGCGAACCATCAAACAGCCCCTGGAGAAACAGCGATGTTATCGATCAAGCAGCTCAACAAGACGTATGCGAACGGCGTCAAGGCCATCAACAATGTCAGCCTCGAGATCCCGAACGGCATGTTCGGCCTGCTCGGTCCGAACGGCGCCGGCAAGTCCTCGCTGATGCGCACCATCGCCACGCTCCAGGACCCCGACAGCGGCAGCATCCATTTCCACGGCCTCGACGTTCTCCAGGACAAGGAAGCGCTGCGCCGCCAGCTCGGCTACCTGCCGCAGGACTTCGGCGTCTATCCGAAGGTGAGTGCGGAAAAGCTGCTGAACCATTTCGCCGTCCTTAAGGGCATCACCGCCAAGGGCCAGCGCAAGGAGATGGTCGAGGCGCTGCTGCACCAGACCAACTTGTGGGAAGCGCGCAAGCGCGGCCTCGGCACCTTCTCGGGCGGCATGCGCCAGCGCTTCGGCATTGCCCAGGCCCTGCTCGGCGCGCCGCGCCTGGTGATCGTCGACGAGCCGACCGCCGGCCTCGACCCGGACGAGCGCAACCGCTTCCTGAACCTGCTGGCCAAGATCGGCGAGCAGGTGGTCGTCATCCTGTCCACCCACATCGTCGAGGACGTGACCGACCTGTGCCCGCGCATGGCCATGATCGCGAAGGGCACGGTGCTGCTGCAGGGCGAACCGCAAGCGGCCATCGACACGCTCAAGAACCACGTCTGGCGCCGCACGGTGAGCCAGGAAGCGCTGGCGGAATACCAGGAGCGCTTCAACGTGCTGTCCACCCGCCTGGTGGCGGGCCGGCCGCAGATCAACGTGTACGCCGAGTCGCAGCCGGACGAAGGTTTCGTCAGCGTCGAGCCGGACCTGGAAGACGTCTACTTCCTCCAGGTGCGCAATGCCGGCAAGGCCGCTGCATCGGCGCCGGCCGCGCCTGATGCCAAGATGCCGGTCCCGGCGTAAGGAGCGAGCATGTTGAAAGAATTCTTCAGCTTCGAGCTGGGCACCCAGCTGCGCCAGCCCCTGCTGTGGGTGTGTGCGCTGATCTTCGGCGCGCTCGCCTTCGGCGCCACCACCAGCGATGCGATCCAGGTCGGCGGGGCGATCGGCAACGTCAACCGCAATGCGCCGCTGGTGGTCGCCCAGCTGCTCGGCGCCTTCAGCCTGATGTCGATGTTCGTCGTCACCATCTTCATCGCCGGCAGCGTGCTGCGCGACAGCGAAGTCGGCATCTCCGACATGCTGTTCGCCACCCCGATGAAAAAGCGCGACTACCTGGCCGGCCGTTTCGTTGCCGGCGTCGTCGCCTGCCTGGTGATCTTCGCCCTGGTCGTCGGCGGCATGATGCTCGGCCCCCTGATGCCCTGGGTCGACGCCGAGCGCGTCGGTCCCTTCGCGGGCAGCGCCTACCTGTGGGCCCTGGGCGTGCTGGTCGTGCCCAACCTGTTCTTCGTCGGCGCGCTGCTGATGCTGCTGGCCTCGACCACGCGCTCGATGATGCTCGTGTATGTCGGCGTGCTGGCCTTCTTCGTCCTGTGGATCGTCGCCGGCCGCTTTACGGCGGACATCGACAACGAATGGCTCGCCGTGCTGGCCGATCCCTTCGGCATCCGCGCGCTGGGCCGCGCCACGCGCTACTACTCCAGCGCCGAGGCGAACGCCGGCCTGCCGGACATCGCCGGCTACATCCTGGCCAACCGCCTGCTCTGGGCCGCGGTTGCGCTGGCGCTGTTCGGCCTGACCCTGGTGCTGTTCAAGCCGCAGCGCGCCGGCACCGGCAAGCGCGTTTGGGGGAAGGCCAGGTCGGCGGCAGCGGCTGCGCCGCCTCCGCCGACGCTGGCCCTGCCGCGCATTGCGCCGCGCTTCACCGGCGCCACGCGCTGGATCCAGTGCTGGCATATCTTCGCGTTCGACGCCGGCGCCGTCTTCAAGAGCGTGCCCTTCCTCGTCATGCTGCTGTTCGCCGTGCTCAACATGGTCGGCTCCGCGACCCAGGCCGGCCGCATGTTCGGTACCGACGTCTATCCGATGACCCACCTGATGGTGCAGCTGCTGAACCAGAGCTTCAACTTCATGCTGCTCCTCATCGTCACCTTCTATGCGGGCGAGCTGATCTTCAAGGAGCGCCAGGCCAGGATCGCCGACGTGGGCGACGCCATGCCGATGGCGAACTGGGCGCCGCTGGTCGCCAAGAGCCTGGCGCTGGTGGGCGTGGTACTGGCCTTCCTGCTGGCCGGCGTCGTCACCGCGATCGTGATCCAGCTGGTCAAGGGCGAGGGGGCCGCGCCAGTCGAGCCGCTGGTCTACCTCAAGGGCGTGCTCATCGCCGGCCTGCCGTTCATCCTGATGGGCCTGGTCGCCGTGGTGCTGCAGGTTGTCACCAACAACAAGTTCATCGGTTACCTGCTGGTGATCCTGCTGATGGTCTTCCAGGTCGTCGCCGGCATCATGAACTTCGAACATAACCTGTACCAGATCGGCAGCCTGCCGGCGACCCCGTACTCGGACATGAACGGCTACGGCCACTTTGTTGCGGGCTGGGCCTGGTTCGGGCTGTACTGGAGCCTGTTCACGCTGGCGGCGCTGATCGTGGCCCAGGCTTTCTGGGTGCGCGGCCTGTCGACCGAATGGCGCGTGCGCGTGCGCGAAGCGGGCCGTCGCCTGAAGGGGCCGTCCGGCGTCGCGCTGGGCTTGTGCACCGTCGCCTTCGCCGGCGTCGGCGCCTGGATCTTCCACAACACGAATACCCTCGCGGGCTACGAAGCGGGCGATGTGGCGATGGACAGGCAGGCGCAGTACGAGAAGACCTACCGCAAGTACAAGGACCTGCCGCATCCGAAGGTGGTCGACGTGCGCGCCGCGGTGGACATCTATCCGGAAGAGCGCCGGGTGGCGATCAAGGGCAGCTACGTTTTTGAAAACAAGACCGGCCAGCCGCTCGACACCCTGCGCCTGCAGACCAACCCGGACGTCGAGACTACCCTGTCCGGGCTGCCCGCGCACCGCGTCGAGCTCGACGACAAGGAGTTCGGCTTCAGGATCATCAAGCTGGCGCAGGCCCTGCCGCCGGGCGCGCGCCTGCCGCTGGACTTCGCCGTCGACGTGCGCAAGCCGGGCTTCGAGAACGCCGGCACGCCCGACACGATCAACTTCAACGGCACCTTCTTCAATAACCGCGAGTTCTTCCCCTCGGTCGGCTACCAGCCGGACGCCGAGCTGAGCGACCGCAACGAGCGCCGCAAGCGCGGCCTGGGCGAGCCGCAGCGCATGGCCAAGCTGGAAGACAAGGCGGCGCGCGCCAACACCATGTTCGGCCAGGATGCGGACTGGATCGGTTTCGAGACCACCGTCTCGACCAGCGGCGACCAGATCGCGCTGGCGCCGGGCTACCTGCAGAAGTCGTGGAAGGAAAACGGCCGCAGCTACTACCAGTACAGGATGGACCAGAAGATGATGCCGTTCTTCGCCTACCTCTCGGCCAACTGGCAGGTCAAGAAAGGCTCATGGCGCGGCATTCCGATCGAGATCTACCACGACCCGAAACACGGCTACAACGTCGACCGGATGATCGCGGGCACGCAGAAGGCGCTGGACTATTTCACGACCTGGTTCACGCCTTACCAGCACAAGCAGGTGCGCATCCTCGAGTTCCCGAACTACAGCGCGTTCGCCCAGTCGTTCGCGAACACGATCCCGTTCTCGGAATCGATCGGCTTCATCGCCGACCTGCGCGACAAGGAAGACATCGACTACGTGTTCTACGTGACGGCCCACGAGATGGCGCACCAGTGGTGGGGCCACCAGGTGACCGCCGCCAACGTGCAGGGCGCGAGCATGCTGATCGAGTCGCTGTCGCAGTACTCGGCGCTGATGGTGATGGAGAAGGAATACGGCCGCCACCAGATGCGCCGCTTCCTGCGCTACGAACTCGATCGCTACCTGAGTTCGCGCGGCGGCGAACGCATCGAGGAACTGCCGCTGGTGCGCGTGGAGAACCAGGACTACATCCACTACCGCAAGGGCAGCCTGGTCTTCTACCGCCTGCGCGACGAGATCGGCGAAGCGGCATTGAACCGTGCGCTGAAACGCTTTCTGGAGGACAAGGGCTACCAGGAGTCGCCGTTCACGACGTCCAGCGAGCTGCTCGACACCATCCGCGCCGAGGCGCCGCCGGCCAAGCACGCGCTGATCGCCGACCTGTTCGAGAAGATCGTCTTCTACGATAACCGCGTGACCTCGGCCAGCGCCAAAAAGCGCGCCGACGGCCAGTGGGACGTAACGATGAAGCTGCACCTGGCCAAGATGGAAGCCGACGGCAAGGGCAAGGAAACGCCGCGCACCTACGACGAACCGGTCGAGATCGGCATCTTCGCCCGCGCTCCAGGCGCCAAGGAGGCCGACGAGCGCGTGCTGCTGCTGGAAAAGCGCGTGCTGACGGGCGCGAATCCTGTGGTGACCGTGACGGTCAAGGAGCAGCCCTTCGAGGTGGGCGTCGATCCGTACAACAAGATGATCGACCGGGTGTCGCGGGATAACCGCAAGGCGGTCAGCATCGACTGAGTGGCCGACGCGGAAATGCTGCCGCTGTGGCGCTTCGGGGCCGCGGCGGCAGGCTGTTACCAACAACGCTTCTTGCCTGATTCCCTATCACTCCCGCAAACCCACTATGCCCGAACATCTCATCACCGACCTCGCAGCGTTGGAGGCCCTGTTTGGCGCACCCGCGCAGCCATCCATTGCCAAGGAAGCCGACTGCCTGCATCCCGTGTATGCACGCTGGATCGGGAACGCACGGTTCGCCCTGCTGGCCACCAGCGGGCCAAACGGAATCGACGTCTCTCCGAGGGGCGACGCAGGGCCGCTGGTGCGCATCGTGGACGAACATACCTTGCTGCTGCCTGAGCGGCGCGGCAATAACCGGATCGACAGCCTGCGCAACCTGATGTCGGACCCGCGAGTCGGACTGATCTTCCTGATTCCGGGCGTGGGCGAAACCCTGCGCGTGCGGGGACGCGCCGACATATCGGTCGATCCCGCGCTGCTGGACTCGTTCGCTTACGAAGGAAAGAAACCGGTGTGCGTGCTGCGCATCTCGATCGACAAGGTGTTCTTCCAATGCGCACGTTCGATCCTGCGCTCGCGCCTCTGGCATCCGCAGGAACACGATACCTCGGGCGTGCCGACGGCGGGAACGATGCTGGCCCGGCTGACGGAGGGCGGCATCGATGGCGACAGCTACGATAGCGCTTTGCCGCAGCGGCAGCGCGACACGCTGTACTAGACGCCTGGCGACGGTCGAGAAGAAGCCGCTGCGACGGCTCGGCGCCGCAGCGGCAGGTACAAGGACAGGCTCAGTGCGCGAACCCGGCGCTCGCGGCGTGGGAGTGCACGGCTGGAGGCTGCTGCTGCACGCCGATATCGGCACTGCTTGCCAGCTTCGGGCGGCCCTGTGCGTCGGACAGGCGGTACTTGGTGCGGCGATCGCCCATCAGGAAGCGCAGGTCGCCGATGCTGATGCCGGTCGCCTCGTGCATGCGGATGAGGAGCGAGGCGCTGACCGGCACGCGCTGGTGGCGAATCTTGCTGATGACGGGCGGCGCCACCTCGAGCATGCGCGAGAGCGCAGCATCGTTCTTCAGACGCATGTTCTCGAGCAAAGCGTCGAGCAGTCGATTGGGGTTGTAGGTCTGGCCTGCGGCCGCGAGATCTGACATGGTTTCCTCCCTGGTTGTCGTTTTTTGTTAAACATGCAATTTTCGGGCCAGTGTTGTAAGTGTTTGATTTGCAAGACTTCGGTGATGCTATGTGTCCAACTCAATAACAAAGTGTAAAGAGTGGCGACGCATGGCGCATACCGTGCTACGGCGCAGGCGGCTCGCGCGGCCGGGCTTGCTGCTTACACATTGAAACTTCTCTTACAGCCGGCGACAGCTTTCGCCCGCGTTCGCTGACACACTATGTTTACGGAACACAGTGCGCGCAAAGCAGCGCGATACCTTCCATTTACCAGATCGGAGAACACCATGCGACTTGCTCATCACACCAGCGTGCGCGTCGCGGCCATGCTGACCGCAGTGCTTGCTTTAGGCGCCGCATCGACTTCGGCGTTTGCACAGAGCGCCGAGTACCGGCGCGGTTACGAGGACGGATTTGCCGCCGGCCAGCGCGCCGCTTACGACAACCGCGGCGACCGTGGCGGCCGGGGCGGGGATTGGGGGCGGATCCACGTCGACGAAGCGCGCTACGGTGCGCGCGGTGCGGTCTGCGACGCCCGGCGGGCGGTGCGCCAGGAGGCAGAGCGCAACGGCGGCGTGGTTGTCGCCGGCAACCACCTGTGCGGCGATCCTGCGTACAAGGTGCCGAAGCGCCTGGACGTGGTCTACCGCTGCGGCAACGACGCGCCGATCCGGGTCGCCGCGCGCGAGGACGATACGCTGCGCCTGGACTGCCGCCGCTGATCGCGGCGACGCTGCCGGTAGCAGGTAAGGTTTAGGGCGGGTCTTCGCGCCAGCCGTGCAGCGCAATGCCGGCAAAGCCTGGCCACGCCGAAAAATCCCGCTCCAGGGCGGGCAGCAGCGCGCGCAGCTTGTCGCGGTCCTTGAAAAAACTGGTGGCGCTGCCGTCGAGCAGGCGCTCGCCGCTCAAGCGGTAGCGCGGCACGGCCGCCTCCTTCACGCCCTCGCGCAGCAGCACGAGCACCTGCGTTCCGCCCACCTCGGCCAGCAGCAGCTCGCCCGGTTCGCCGGCGTCGGCGCGCCCGTAGCGGCGCTGGCGCTCGGCGCCCACCTTGCCCGCCTCCAGCCCGATGTGCACGCGCTTGCCGTATTGCGCACCCCAGTCGAGGAAAGGCAGGGCGAAGCGGACGATCTGGTCCGGATCGGTGCGGTAGTCCATCACCGCCAGGCCGTCGGCGGCGCCGGCCAGTTCCGCCAGCAGCTCGCGCTTGTCGTCCCACCAGAAGGGCACCACGAATTCGAGAGGGGTGCCGCCGGCCTGCGCATGCAGGGCGCGCGCCATCGCCAGGTAGGCGCGGTCGCGCTCCGCAGGCGCCAGCACGTCGTCGGCCAGCAGATACGGTTCGACGTCGAACTGCATCGCGCGCAGCCTTTCCTCGGGGGCGGCGGCGCGGTTGTAGGCGGCGTAGGCACGCACCCGGTCGACGGTGGCGGCGCGCTGCGAAGGCAGCACCATGTGCGGGTCGCCCTCGACGCTGGTCACGGCGATGCCGGCCCCGCGCGCGCGGCGCACGAAGGCGGCCAGGCGGGCCGGTTCGCGCACCCTGGCGCCGTCCAGCGGCACCACGATGAACAGCTCGCCGATGCCTTCGTCCTTGGCCCAGTCGACCAGCGCCGCGCCCGCATCGCGCCACTGTGCCCGCTCCCAGATCCAGGCGGCGCGCGGCGCAGGTGTTGACGCGACCGGTTCGAGCATGAGCGCGTCGAGCGCCAGGCTCGCGCCGTCTTGCGGGCAGAGGATGACGAACTGGCGCCAGCCGGCGCGGTCGAGTTCACGCGGAATCGGCAGTAGGGCGTCGCGGGCGCTGCTGGACGCACCTAGTTCGCCGAGCGAATACGACGTTTCCTTGGCCGAGGATGCGGCGTCGGCCGCCTGCAGGCTGAAGGCGCCGTCGGCGGTGTAGCGCGCCTTCAGGCGCAGCGCGGCCAGGGGCAGGCGCCAGGGGCCGTCGACCAGCACCCCGGCCGCGCGCTTGCCGGGCGAGCAGCTCAGGCGCAAGCTGCCGTCGGCGTGCTCCACCCGCACCCGTTCCTCGACGCCGAAAGGGCGGATGCGCGCATCGCGCAGCAAGTTGGTCCGCAGCGGCATGGGCCGCAGCGCAGGCCTGGCGCCGGGCCGCTCCGGCTGGGGCAGTTCGTGGCTCGATGGTGTGAAGCGGCCCTTGCCGGCCGGGCCATACAGCAGGATGGTGCGCGCCGCGGATTCGCCTGCCGGCAGCGGGTACAAGGCCTCGACCAGCGCCGCGTCAACCCCGAGCGCCGCCGTGCGGCATCCAGGCAGGGCTTGCTCGCCGCTGGCGATCACGGTGCCCCCCGGCAGGCTGGCGCGCGGCCCGGCCGCGGCGGGCGGCGCAGATGGGCACAGGTGAAGGTAAGCGGCGTGCGCGCTGGAAGAGGTCACGAGGAGGGCGGCCAGCAGCAGCCGTTTCATGGCGGCCCGGGACGCGCGTTGTCGGCGTCGGCTTGCGCCGGTGGCGGCGCCGGGCTCGCGGGGGCTCCTTCCGACTGCCAGTTGCCCTTGCGTTTCATCGCACCCCAGGTCGATTCCTTCCCGCGCAGCCAGCGCCACAGGCCGATCAGGCGCCACCAGGTATTGAGCTGGCGGTAGCCGAAGTTTTCCAGGATCACGACCAGCCCCAGCATCACCAGCTGCTTGCCGCGCGGGTAGAGGTGGAAGGACATCTCTTCGAGCAGCAGCCCCGAGGCCGACAGCAGGATGCCCAGCCCCAGCGCCACGAACAGGAAGGCGCCGAACGCGACCCAGGAAATCAGGCCGGTGAGGAAGGCGTAGGTCATGAAGATGTAGCCGCCCAGTTCGATCACGGGACCCAGCCACTCGAAGAACAGCATGAAGGGGAAGGCCACCCAGCCGGGCACGCCACCGCGGCGCGAGAACATCAGGCCCCAGTTCGCGTTCAGGCTCTCGGCCAGGCCGCGCTGCCAGCGGACGCGCTGGTTCTTCAGCGTCGCCAGGTCTTCCGGGGCCTCGGTCCAGCAGACCGGGTCGGGCACGAATTCGATGCGGTAGGGCTGGCCCTTCTCGCGCAGGGTGCGGTGCATGCGCACGACGAGCTCCATGTCCTCGCCGATGGTGTCGGGGCGGTAGCCGCCGGCCAGCACCACGGCGTCCTTGCGGAAGATGCCGAAGGCGCCGGAGATGATCAGCATGCCGTTCAGCGCCGACCAGCCGAGCCGCCCGAAGAGGAAGGCGCGCAGGTATTCGACCACTTGGAACAGCGCCCAGGGATTCTTCGGCAGGCCGACCCTGGTGAGGAAGCCGCCGCTCACCTCGCAGCCGTTGGCCACGCGCACGGTGCCGCCGGTGGCGACCATGGTCGGGTCGCGCAGGAAAGGCTCGGTGACTTTCGCCAGGCTGTCGCGCTGCAGGATGGAGTCGGCGTCGACGCCGCAGAACAGCGGGTAGCGCGAGGCGTTGATGCCGGCGTTGAGCGAATCGGCCTTGCCGCCGTTGACCTTGTCGATCACGCGCACGTTCGGGTAGCGCGTCGAGCGGTAGATCTGGCGCACCTCTTTCGTCGGGATCTGGCGCCGGTAGGCTTCGGGGAAGGGCAGCAGCGCGAACTCGCGCTTGAGCACCTCGAGCGTGCGGTCTTTCGAGCCGTCGTTGATGACGACGATCTCGAACTCGGCATAGGTCAGCTGCAGCATCGAGCGGATCGAGGCGGCGATGGTCGCTTCCTCGTTGTAGGCCGGGACCAGGATGCTGACCGGCGGCTCCAGGCCCGAGTAGGCGCGCGGCAGGTCGCCCAGGAACTGCTCCTGGCCGCGCCGGTGCAGGGCGCGCAGCGAAAACAGGTTGAGCAGCAGGTAGCCGCCGTTCAGGGCCACGAAGAAGGCCAGCACGAACCAGGTGACGAAGGCGATCAGCAGGTTGTCGGTATTCATGCGCCTGTGCTTTCTGCCATGGCCTGCGACAGCATGTCGGCGGCGAAGCGGTCGGTGAGCGAGGCGCGCAGCGCCTCGAGGTCGGCGCGGGTCAGCGCCGGCAGTTCCAGCAGCGCCTCGGCGGCGCGGTAGCGCACCCACCATTCGCGGTCGCCCAGCAGGGCCACCAGGCGGTCGGCGTCGCTGCGCACGCCGACGCGGCCCAGGGCGCGCGCCGCCTGCACCCGCACCTGCCAGTCGGGGTGGGAGAGCAGGGCGCGCACCTCGGCGATCGTGTCGGGCGTGCGCACGCCGCGCAGGCCGGCGATCACGACCGGCATCGAGGCGCTCGTCAGTGCCGCCGCCAGGATCCCGGCCGGCAGCGTCACGTGCAGGGCTTCGGCGATGCGCAGGGCGCGCGGCAGCTTGTCCTCGCCCAGTTGCGGCAGCGTGCGCACCAGCGCGGCGGTGGCCGGCTCGATCGCCTGCTGCAGGATGCCGGCCGCGAGCGACAGCGCCCATTCCTCGCGCTCGATAAACAGGGGCACCATGTAATCGGCGGCGGCCGGGGGATCGATCCGCACCAGCGCCCACAGAGCGGTCAGCGAGACGGTGTTGTCGGGCTGGCCCGCCAGGCGCAGCAGCTCGGGCCAGGCTTGCCGGTCGTGCATGTGGCCCAGCACCAGCGCCGCCAGCAGCCGCGCCGGACGCCGGCCGCGCGGCAGCAGTTCGCGCGCATAGGTGTCCAGGCCGAGGCGGCGCGCCACGTCGTTCAGCGCTTCGTTGGCTTCGCCGCGCAGCGAGCCTTGCAGGTGGGCCCACAGGCGCAGGAAGGGCAGGCGCTCGGCGCGTCCCAGGGGCGGCAGCGTGCCGGGCATCTCGCCGACGATGGCGGCATTCAGTACCGGACGCCAGCGCGCCAGGGCGCGCTCGTCGCTGCGCTGGCGCCGCCGCAGGGCGATTCGCATGGCCACGATCTGCAGGGCCAGCAGCAGGGTGAGGGCGAGCGCCACGAAGCCGGTCCAGAGAGCGGCGTCGATGAAGGCGTCGGGATGGGTGGCCGGGGTCAACGAACCGGTCCTCGCGACGGGCGCGGGGAGGCGCTGCATTGCGCCATCAAGCGAAGAGTTAAGCGAATCATCAAGCGAAACATCGGGCCAGGCATTACTGCGCGGGGCGCAGGAAACGGCGCACCCGCGCCAGCAGTTCCTGCGGCTGGAAAGGCTTGATGACGAAGTCGCTGGCGCCGGCGTCGAGGGCGCGCACGGTGTCGCGCTCGGTATTCTTCGCGGTCAGCATCAGCACCGGCACGTCGCGCCAGGCGGGTTGGGAGCGGATCAGCTGGACGATCTCGAAGCCGTCGACATAGGGCAGCATCACGTCGAGCAGCACCAGCGCCGGCGGGCTGGCCGACGCGACGTGGTTCGACGCGGCGCGGCCATCCGCCATGTGCACGACCTGGTAGCCCTGGCGTTCGAGCATGAAGCGCAGGACTTGCGAGATGTGTTCGTCGTCCTCGACGACGAGGACGACCGGAGGCGTGCTGGAGTCAGGTTGCATGTGTTCTGTATTCGATGTGGCTGCGGGGAGATTATATCGAAGGGAACACCCTGCGGCGCGAATCGGAGCCCCGCCGCGGCTCCGCAGCGGGCCGCCATGCGCGCTGCGTTGCTGACTTGCAACGATTAATGCCGGCCTGCCTCAGCCGCCAGTACGGCGCAGCGGGTCGAGCAGCATGCGCAGGTCGTTGTGGTCGAGCTCGTACATCAGGGCCAGCAGCTCGCCCAGTTCGCCGCGCGGGAAGCCTTCGCGGGCGAACCAGCCGAGGTAGTGGCCGGGCAAATCGGCGATCTTGCGGCCCTGGTATTTACCGTAGGGCATCTCGCGGGTGAGGAGCAGGTGCAGGTGTTCGGGTTTCATCGTAGCGCCACTTTAGCAAAGCTGGCGAAAGGGGTAGCATTGTCGCCATGGGAGAACGCCATGGACACTGAATTCGACCTGGAGCGCTTCGTCGCCGCCCAGGATCCCGTGTATTCCACCGTGCTGGGCGAACTGCGCACCGGCCGCAAACGCAGCCACTGGATGTGGTTCGTGTTCCCGCAGGTCGAGGGCCTCGGCTCGAGCGAGATGGCGCGCCGCTATGCGATCCGGTCCAGCGACGAGGCCGCCGCCTACCTTGCCCATCCGGTGCTCGGGCCGCGCCTGCGCGAATGCGCGCGGCTGGTCGCCCTGCACCGAGACAAGGAGATCGGCGAGATCTTCGACAGCCCCGACGACCGCAAATTCCAGTCCTCGATGACGCTGTTCGCCGACGTGGCGCCCGACGAAGCCGTGTTCCAGACCTGCCTCGACCAGTTTTTCGATGGCCACGCCGACCCGGCCACGCTGGCGCGGCTATAGGAATCAGCTGTCGAAATCGATCCGCGCCGGCAGCACCGGCGCCTGCCAGCGGTAGCGCGGGTCGAGCACGTCCTGGCGCGGCCGGGCGCCATCCCACTCGATGCCGAGCAGGCGCGCCAGGCTGAAGCCGAACCAGTCGCCGCGCACCGGCGCGACCAGCGCATGGGGCGGGGCCGGGCGGTCGAAGGAACTCCACAGCATCAGCGGAATGCGGTAGCCGTCCGGCGTGGTGGCGCTGTGGCCGGCGCGGTCGGCCGTGTGCCCGACTTCCTGGCCGTGGTCCGACAGGAAGACCCAGGCCTGCCGGCCCGGCGCCGCGCGGCTCAGGTCGAGCGTGGCCGCCACCGTGCCGTCGTGGTAGCGCACGGCCGAATCGTAATCGTTACGCAGCGCGCGCAGCCAGGCTGGGCGGCCCTCGGCGCGCAACTGCGCGTCCACGCCGTCGCGCGCACCGTCGAAGGGCGCCAGCCCTTCCGGATGGCGCATCCGGTAATGCGGATGCAGGCCCAGCATGTGCACCACGATCAGCTTGCGTGGGGCCGGGTCGTCCAGCGCCGCGCGCGTGGCCGGCAGCATCTGCTCGTCGAGCGCGCGCGAGCCGCGGCCCGGGGTATTGTTCAGGAGGCGCACTTCGTCGGCCAGGCGCGCATGCTCCTGCTCGATGGCCAGGTCGTTGTGGTTGCTGATCCAGAAGGTGCGGTAGCCGGCCGCGCGCGCCAGCGCCAGCAGGTGCACCCGCTGCGTCGAGTCGGGCCGGCCGAAATAGAACAGGTTGCGCAGTGCCGGCACCGTCGAGGCGTCCGCCGACCAGGCATGGCGGAACACCTGGAAGCGGTCGCCGAGCAGGCGCTGGCGCTCGAGCAGGGCGGGGGCGGTCGCGCGCCGGTAGCCGTAATTGCTCAGGTTACTGCGGTTCATGCTCTCGCTGATGACCAGCACCAGGGTGTCCGGGCCGTCTTTCGAGAGCACCGGCTTCAGTGCGGCGGCCCCGGCAAGAAGGGCGCCGCGCTGCTGCCCGAAGCCGGCCCACTGCTGGCGCAGCGCGCCCACGTCCTGCACCCACTGCGGCCAGAAGACCAGCGGATGATGGCGGCGGCAGGGTTTGCTGGCGAAGGCGCCCGCCACCAGCACCAGCAGCAGGACCGCGGCGGTGAGGCGCCATCCGCGCGCCGCCGGACGGGCCGGCGCTGCCGGCGAGCGCCACCAGAGGAACAGGCCGCAGGCCAGCGCGCCGGCGCAGAACAGGGCGAAGCTGCCCCAGGCCAGCAGGCTGCGCCAGTACATGCCGAAGAATTCGCGCGACTCGCCGGCCGTCGTATTCGCCACCGCACTCAGGACCATCGCGCTGTTGGGCAGCGCGTCGTAGGCCGCCAGCAGGAAGCCGCGCACGGCGCCGTCGAGGACGAAGCCGAGGCCGAGCAGGAAGCACAGCAGGGCCTGGGCCAGGCGCTTCCCGCTTGTCGCGCACGGCCACCACAGCCAGAGCCAGGGCGGCAGCGCCAGTACCAGTGCCTGCCAGGTGCGACCTCCTTCGTGCCCGGCGAGGACGGGCGCGAGCAGTGCGGCGCAGGCCAGCAGCAGGGGCAGCCTGCCCAGCGCCGCTGGCATACCGGCCGCATGGGCACGCGCCGCCGCCGGCGCGACAGGTGCGCGTTGGGGGATGCTGGAATACATGATCAGGAAGAGGCGCAGGGACCGGGCAGGGCGGCGCAGGCTGGCCGGCAAGCTGGCGTGGAACTCGGGCAACTGAGGCGGAATGCGGAATGCTTCAACGGGCTCATGCAGGTTCAGTGCTCAAAGGGCGCCACGGCGTGTACGCGTGGACATTTGCATTACGGGAGAACATTGTTTGCGGTAATGAGTGTATACCGCCAGGCAGCGTATGTACGTTTTTCCCGGAATATTTTTTGCACGTGGCAAAATGGCATGGCATGGCAAGGCTTGCAACCGAGCGACGAGTTGCGCCTGAAGAAATCGGGGTTGTGCGTATAATCCGCGGGTATCTGTCTTCTGTCTTTATTAATAGAAAATAACAACTCATGGCTTCATCTTCCGATAACATCAGCATGGCCGTGTTCTGCGACTTCGAGAACGTCGCACTCGGCGTGCGCGATGCGAACTACGAGAAATTCGATATCAAGCCCGTGCTCGAGCGCCTCCTGCTCAAGGGCAGCATCGTCGTCAAGAAGGCCTATTGCGACTGGGACCGCTACAAGGGGTTCAAATCGACGATGCACGAAGCGAATTTCGAATTGATCGAAATCCCCCACGTGCGCCAGTCGGGCAAGAACTCCGCCGACATCCGCCTGGTGGTCGACGCGCTCGACCTCTGCTACACCAAATCCCACGTCAACACCTTCGTCATCATCTCCGGCGACTCCGACTTTTCGCCGCTGGTGTCGAAGCTGCGCGAGAACGCCAAGCAGGTGATCGGCGTCGGCGTGAAGCAGTCGACCTCCGACCTGCTGGTCGCCAACTGCGACGAATTCATCTTCTATGACGACCTGGTGCGCGAAGTGCGCCGCGCCGCCGCCAAGCGTGACGAACGCAAGGCCGCCCCGCAGAACAACAAGCGTCCATCCGACGACCGCCGCAAGGAAGAGCTCGAAGCGCGCAAGACCCAGGCGCTGGAAATGGTCGTCGAGACCTTCGACGCGCTGGTCTCCGAACGCGGCGACACCGGCAAGATCTGGGCCTCGCTGCTGAAGGACACGCTCAAGCGCCGCCGCCCGGAATTCTCCGAGGTCTATTACGGCTTCCGTACCTTCGGCAACCTGCTCGAGGAAGCGCAGGTGCGCGGCCTGTTCGAGTTTGGCCGCGACGAGAAATCCGGCACCTATGTTTATCGCAGCAGCAACGCGCCTGCGGCCGGCGAGCAGCCGTCGGCGGACCTGCTGGCCGGCAGTGCGGCGGCGGGCGAGGGTGTCGAGGCCTCGGCCGTGCAGGAAACGCGCGACGAGTCCCGGAGCGAAGGCCGCGGCCGCAGCCGTGGCGGGCGTGGCCGCAAGCCGCGCGGCGAAACGCCGTTCGTGCCCGTGACGCCGGACGAGGTAGCGCAGGTCGAAGCGCACACCGAAGCGCCGACGGAACTGGTCGATGCCGACGAGGTCGTGGCGGCCGGGGCCTGGCCGCCGGCAGCCGACGAGGCTGAAGAGGCCGTGGAAGCGCCGGCGGCAGCGGAAGCCGCGCCGGAACCGGTGAAGAAGGAACGCCGCCGCACGCCGCGCAAGCCGGCGGCGAAGAAGGGCGCCGCTGCCGCTGCCGATGCCGAAGTTGCGGCCGAACCCGCACCAGTCGAATCTGCGCCGGCCGACGCTGCCGCCGCGCCGGCGATCGCCGCCCAGGACCCGTCGGCGGCGCTGACCGTGTCGGCTCCCGCGCAAGCCGCGCCTGACGAGGTGTCGGACGAGCTCTACGCGGAACCCGGCGACGTCAACGGCAATGTGGCGCCCACGCGCAAGAAGGCAGGCGGGGCGGCCCACAAGGCGCCGGCACGCAAGCCCGCGGCGCGCAGCCGCCGCCCGGCCAAGCCGAAGGCGACGCCGGAGAACGGTTAAGTCCGCGGTTAAGCTCGGACCGTCGCTTGAGCTGAGCCGGCAGTGCCGGGCCGCCATTGCCCGGAGCAGGAGGTAGCGCAAACCCGGCCGTCTTTGCGGCCGGCGCCGGCGTCCCCGGGGGCAACCGTCCAGGGGAGCGGCGGTCTAACAAGATGCTGCTCAACCGTAGTGAAAGGAACTGCCATGCGCGTGCCTGCCGGATGCTCCCTCCTCGCCGCCCTCCTTGCCGTGCTCGCTGGAGCCCAGGCCGCGCCGCCGGCGCCGGCCGCCAACCATCCCATCCTCGGCATCTGGCGGCTCAGCCTGCCGGACCTCGGCTGCTCCGAGACCTACCGCTTCCGCGGCGACGGCACCACCCTCGTTACCAGCGCCGAGGAAGTGTCGGAGAGCGAATACCGCATCCCCGACAAGCCGAGCGCGAAGGGCTTCTACAAGCTGGAAGACCGCATCGTCAAGGACAACGGCAAGAAGGACTGCTCGGGTGCGATCATGAAGGTCGGCACGCGGGTGACCAATTTCCTGCGCTTCCATCCGTCCGGGGCGCTGTTCTTGATGTGCAGCGACGAGACGATGGAGGCATGCATCGGGCCCTTCGAGCGGGTCGAGGGCGAGGAGGCGTAGGCCCGTTCGTTCACAAACACAATGATCTAAAGAACATGGCGCCCGAGGGCGCCATGTTCTTTATGGCCTCGCGTCACCGAATCAGCGGCGGCGACGGCGCAGCGCGAGCGCGGCCAGGCCCGCGCCGAGCAGGGCCAGCGACGCCGGCTCCGGCACTTCGCCGCCCGGATTGCCCGAACCGTCGTCACGGTCGAAGGCGCCTACGTACAGGGTCTCCGGCGTGGCATCGGTGCTTCCCTCGCCGAACTGGACCCCGCCGCCTACGACGCATTGCGACAGGACCGGACAGAAGGCCAGGGCGGCCGCGGCCTGGGCGTCGTCCAGGATAAAGCGGTGGAAGCCGGACTGTCCGATACCGCCGGTATCGGACAGGAGCAAGTCGAGTCCCGTATAGGAATAGGTAGACAGGGTATTGCTGACCGTGTTGAACAAGCTGAGGTAAAGGTCGGTCAAGGTGGCAGGTGCATCTCCTCCTTCGCTGACGTTCAATACAAAGCCGAGTTCTCCGGCGTTCGTCAACCCTTCGATGTCGTTAAGGAAGTAAGTGTTGTTGCCGGCATTGCCGGCCGTATTGTCGCCGCCCTGCAGACCCAGCTGACAGGTCTCCGCTGGCCTGGCGGGATCGCCGCCGGCTGTGAAGGTGACGCAGCCGGACTGGATATCGTTCTGCTGCGCCCCGTTGCCGTTGTCCTGGACTGTCACCACGGTCGATACATTGCCGAGCCCGGTGCCAGTGTTCTGGTCGCCCGTGACGTAAATCAGGTCGGCAAAGGCGGGCGAGGCCCCGGCTGCCAATGCCGCGCCAAATGCGAGTTTTAACAAAGTCGATTTCATACCTGAACTCCCTGCGGAATAACACTTCGTTGAAATACAGAACTGCGAGGAACTACAGAAGTTGAACAAGCAAGTTGTGAACCAGCCGCAAAGAGATTTAACAAAATCAGGGACTTATGCAGGATGGGTTTTGTAACTGAAGAGGTGTGTGTAAAGTTTACCGGCAGTTTCTTTCTTTTAACGATTTTGCTATGCAACACATGGCCGCCCATCCATGAGGGATGGGCGGCCAGCCCGGTCAATCGTTGACCGGGTAGGAACGCATCGAAATGATGCCTGAGGGTGTGGTGACTTTTACCGTCAGCGATGCGCTGCTCACCGTGTTGAAGCAGTTGAGCGCCAGGTTCTGCGTCGCATCGCTCTGCATCTGTACCGGGTAGATCCATCCCGCAGCGCTGGGCTCATTGGTGTTCGGGACGATGATGGAGTTCGGGCTCAGCAGGGTACCGTTCGTCGCGATGAACTCGATCTTCGTGCCTGCAGGCAGGATATTGCCTGGCAGGTCGAAAGGCAGGTCGAGCGACCCTGCCGCACCGGCCCGGTTCATTCCGAATACCGTCGGGTTGGTATCGCGGATCGCCAGGCGCAGCGTCACCGGCGTGTTGACGAAAGGCGTACCGGACACGCACCGGCTCAGCGCGAACTCCTGGGCATCCAGCGAGGTGACCGCCGAGGTACTGGTGGAAAGGACCTGGACCAGGGCACCGCGTACATGAGTGACGGGACGGGTCGAGGCGGCGCCCAGCCGCAGCACGCCGTTGTACTCGTTGTCACCAGTGCGGTCCCAGCTACGGTTCGCATTCGAGTCGATGAACGTTTCCCCGGACACACGCTGCCCATTGTTCGTGTACCAGCGGTCATCCGGCGAAAGCGGATTGAACGGCGCCTGCTGCGTGGGCGCCACCCCCCAGTTGGCCTGGGCATGGCGGTTGGTGATGGCGCGGTCGTTGCGGAACGGTTCGCCGAGGTCCTGGAAAGGGTCGTCCGGGGACTGGTAGTACAGGTTGGTGCCGTTCGTGTCGAAGAAGCTTTCCTCGCCCAGTGCATACGCCAGTACGGTGACGCGGCCGTCGGCGGGGCGCGGGTTGGCTGCGCAGAAGCGTACCGTGCACGCCCCCGGAATGCCCTTCTGCTGGATGACGGTGCCATCGGTCAGCGTCGTGTTGACCAGGCCGGTCAGGCAGGAGCCGTCGATCGAGCCGCCTTCGGCGGTGAAGCTGACGGCTGTGCCGTCAGGCGCCGGATTGTTGAAGTGGTCGGCCAGCCTCACCGTCACGTTCGAGCCGTTCGGCGCCGGGCAGCCGTCGAATGCCATGCCCTCGACGTTATAGATTTCCGTCGACAGGCTGAAGCTGTCCTGGTCCGGCACGCCGGTCGACACGACCAGCTGGTCGGAGACGGTGGTGATCACCTGGCCGGCGCTGTCCCTGCTCCCCGGAATGCTGGCGATGACGCGCACCGGCGTGTTCACCGTGCCGCCGAACACGATCGTGCTCGCGGTGCCATCGGCCCCGGTCGTCGCGGATGCCTGGCTCAGCCTCAGGTCGCCGACGGTCGTGCTCAGCGCAAAATCGACCCGCTGCCCCGACACCGGATTGCCGTTCGGGTCGCGCAGCTTGAACACGACGGTCGACGACTCCTGGCGGCCGGCGCCGCCGGTGCCCTTGAGCGAGATGTTCTGCGGCAAGGCCGAGACGAAGGCGAGCTGGCCAGGCAGCGCGCGCTCGACGTTGACCGTGCCGCTCTGGGTCGTGGTGGCCCCGGCCAGCGTGGTCGAGGCGGTGACGACGTCGGGCGCGCCGCAGCCCTTGTCGATGTAGGAGGTCGTGGCGACGCCGTTGATGGTGGTGACCGGCGAGCTGATGGTGGCCTTGCCGGCCGTCGCACAGGGCGAGGTGAAGACGACTTGCTGCGCCGGCGTGAACGGCCTGGTACCGTCGAGCAAGGTCACCGACAGGCTGGCGGTGCCGCCAGCCGGCAGGGGCGAAGGACCGATGGCCAGCGCGCTCATCGTCAGCACCGGGAAGGCGACCGCATAGCTGGTGCTGCCCGTGGCGGTGGCGCCGCCGCTGGCCGCGCTCGCAGCCAGCGTGAAGGCGCCGGCCGTGGTGCCGGGCGCGACGCCGATGCTGGCGACGCCCGACGAGTCGGTCAAGGCGCTGCCCGAAGCGGGCACGAGCACTGCCGTCTTGTCGGTGCTGGTGAACTGGACTGCAACGCCCGCGACGGGCCGGCCACTGCCGTCCTTCACCACCGCTTTCGCCACGCCGGGGGCGCTCGACGATACCGTGGTCACCGGCGCGCCGTTCGCATCGCTGAGCGTGACGGCCAGCGGGGCCAGGGCGGTGGGGGCGCCCGGCGCCGCCGTGGCGATGCAGCCGGGCAGGCTGGCGTCGCGGCCGGGGTCGAGGTTGCGGCAGCCGCCTTCGTCTCCGCCACCCCCGCAGGCCGCCAGCACGCAGGCGAGCAGGCTGGCGGCGGTACCGGTGCTTGCGCGGTTCATTCTTGTTTTCATTGGCGCTCCTGATGAATGCATTAAGGGGAAACGGTGGCTCTGGACGCCAGCAGGGCGGGCATGGGAGCGGGACGCAGCGCCTGGGCCAGCGCGGGAGCGGCATCCTTGCCGAGCAGCAGGCGCAGGCCCGCCGGGGCGGCGAGCTGGCTCGCCGGACGCAGCTTGGCCTTGCCGCCAAGCGCGGCCAACAGGCTGCGCGCCGCCTCCTCATGCCCGCGTCCGTATTCGACCCAGGTGTAGGGTTGACCGAAGGGCTTCGCATTGCTCAGGCGAACGTCCACGATGCCGTGCGCGGCGAGGGCGTCCTGGAAACGGCGGGCGAGTCCATCGGCCCCATGGCCGTTCGCAATCTCGAGCGGGGGCAGTACGCCGGCGCCGGCAGTGTCCAGCGCCACCCTGGGCAAGGCGGCCGGTTCCGCCACGGCCGGGCCCGGCGCCTTCTGCAGCGCGTAGACGTTCGGCGCGACCTTGACCACCTGCATGCCGCTGCCCGCGGGCGTGTCCTGTACGGGCGCCGGGGTGGCGACCGGGGCGGGAGCTGGAGCCGGCTGTACCGGAAGCGGCGCCACCGTGGCAAGCGCTGCCGCGCCCCGCACCCCCGCACCCTCGGCCAGGCGCAGGTTGTTGCGTGCCCGCTCGCTGCCCGGGTCGCGCGTGAGCACGCCGCGGAAAGCCTCGGCGGCGGCGTTGTAATCGCCCTCCAGGTAATACACATAGCCAAGGTTATTGAGCGGCTGGGCCAGGGCTGGATGCTCGGCGCAGACCGCCAGCAGCATGGCCTTCGCCTGCGCCAGCCGGCCCTGCTGCGCATGGATCACTGCCGCGGCGATGCGCGGGTCCGGCGCCCTCGGGTCGCGTGCGCTGGCATAGGTATAGGCGGTCAGCGCAAGCCCGAGGTCGCCCCGGTCCTGGTGGTAGCGGCCCAGCCGGTAGTAGCCGGCCGCAAGGTCGCTGGTGCCGTGGCGTACCTGTTCGGCGGGGTGGAACATCAGCCGAAGGGGCGGCGGGAGGCCGGAGCAGGAGGAGAGCAGCGCGGCGGCGAGCAAGGCAGGCAGGACGGGACGGAAGGGCATGGGTAGTCCTTTCAGTTGGCGCCGCCGCTAAAGGTCGGCAGCAGCACGCGGTAGATCGCGATGAATGCGGGCCCCATCAGCACGACCAGCAGCGAGGGAAAGATGAAGAAGATCAGCGGGAACAGCAGCTTGAGGGCGATCTTGGCAGCCTGTTCCTCGGCGCGCTGGCGGCGCTTGGTGCGCAATTGGTCGGACTGCACCCGCAGAGAAGCGGCGATGCTGGTACCGAAGCGTTCGGCCTGGATCAGCATCGACACCAGCGCATCGACGTCTTCGACCCCGGTGCGGGTGCTGAGGCCGCGCAGCGCCTTTTCCTTGGTGCTGCCGGCGCGCAGCTCCAGCGTGACCAGATTCAGCTCGTCGCTCAGGATGCTGCTCTTCAGGCCGATCTCCGCAGCGACCCGGGCCAGCGCCGCATCCATGCCGAGTCCGGCTTCGACGCAGATCGTCATCAGGTCCAGCGCATCGGGAAAATTCTCGAAGATCTCGCGTTGGCGGTGTTTCGTGATCTTGCTGAGGATGACGTTCGGCAGGTAATAACCGATGGCCGCTGCCAACAAGACATACAACAGCATGGCCGTCGTGGAAGCGCTCGTACCCTTGACGCTGAGTCCGAGGAAGACGGCCAGCGGCAAGCCCAGCGCGAGCACGGTTTTGGCGGCAAAGAAGATCACCGGCGCGGACGCCTGGCGAAAGCCCGCGTTCATGAAGCGGATCCGCACGACCGAATTCTCGGCGTCCTCGTCCGGCAGGGACAGGCGGGCAACCGGGGCGGCGACGGCGGCCACCCGGACCAGCCAGGATTCCTGGCTGCCCGGCGCCTCGGCGCTGGCGCCCGCGGCATCGAGGCGTCCCCGCAGGGGCGTCGCGGCAAAAGTGCGCATGCCGAGAAGGGCAATGCCGAATACGGCGACAAATACCAGGCCGAGGAAACCGAGTTCGAGGATAGTCATGGCAAGCTCCCGGAAACATTCATACGCGGATCTTCACAATCTTGCGCATCACAAAAAAGCCGAGCACCATCATGCCGAGCGCGAAGCCGACCATCTTCCGGCCCGCCGGGTCGGTGAACAGGACAGCCAGGAATTCAGGGTTGGTAAGCTGGATGAGGGCGCCTGCCCCGAAGGGCAGCAGGCCGAGCACCCAGGCCGACATCTTGCCCTCGGCCGACAGCACCCGTACCTGGCCCAGCAGCTTGATGCGGTCGCGGATGATGGTGCTGATGCTGCCGAGCAGCTCGGACAGGTTGCCCCCCGTGTCGCGCTGGATCAGTACCGCGACCACGAAATAGCGCAGATCGGTGCTGGGCACCCGGTTGGCCATGCTCATCAGGGCGTCCGGCATCGACACGCCGAAGTTGACCTCGTCGAAGACGGTGGCGAATTCGCCGGCAATCGGGTCCTTCATCTCGTCGCCGACCATCGTCAGGGCAGTCGGGAAGGCGTGGCCCGCGCGCAGGGCGCGGCTCATCAGGTCGAGGGCGTCCGGCAGCTGGTTGCCGATCCGGTCCAGGCGCTTGTTGCGCGCCCGCAGCACTACCTGCAGGGGCAGCGACAGAGCCGCGCCGGCCGCCGCCATCTGCAGGGGCAAGGGCAGGGCGAAGAAGGCGGCCAGCGCCCAGGCCACGATGCAGGCAGCCAGCGACGCACTGGCAAACCCGGCGACCGACCAGTCCTTGCCCGACTGGACCAGCAAGCGGTCGAGGGCATCCACCTTGGGCAGCGCGGCCAGCAGCCGTTGCAGCTGGGGATTGCCGCTAAGCGTACGCTTCCTGGCGATCGCCACGGTCCTGGTGTTCTCGCCGGCCGCCATCGCGCGCAGGCGCAGGTTAAGGCGCTGCGCTTCCGGCCCACGCGTCGAATTCCAGGCCAGGTAGGCCCCTTCGATCAGCAGCACCACGGCCAGGAAGATCAGGATTGCAAACACGAAATAGAGATAGTCCATGATGCGTCCTCAGGCAAACTGGCGAGTCGGGTCGAACACGCTGTCCGGCACGTTCACCCCGTAGTTGCGCAGCCGGTCGAGGAAACGCGGGCGGATGCCGGTGGCACAGAAGTGGCCGATCACCTCGCCCTTTTCGCCCAGTCCGGTCTGCTTGAACTGGAAGATTTCCTGCATGGTGATGACGTCGCCTTCCATGCCCGTGATCTCCTGCAGCGAGACCAGCTTGCGCTTGCCGTCGGTCAGGCGCGACACCTGCAGCACCACGCCCACGGCCGAGCTGATCTGCTGGCGCATCGCCTTGCTCGGCAGCGACGCGGCGGCCATGCTGATCATGTTTTCCAGGCGTGTCAGGGCGTCGCGCGGGGTGTTCGCGTGGATCGTCGCCATCGAGCCCTCGTGGCCGGTATTCATTGCCTGCAGCATGTCGAGCGCCTCGGCGCCGCGCACCTCGCCCAGGATGATGCGGTCGGGACGCATCCGCAGCGCATTCCTCACCAGGGCGCGCTGGGTCACCTCGCCTTGGCCCTCGACATTCGGCGGGCGCGTCTCGAGGCGCACCACGTGCGGCTGCTGCAGCTGCAGTTCGGCGGCGTCCTCGATGGTCACGATCCGCTCCTCGGGGCTGATGAAGCCCGAGATCACGTTGAGCATGGTGGTCTTGCCGCTGCCGGTGCCTCCCGAAATCAGGATGTTGACCTCGGCCTTGCCGAGGCCTTGCAGGATCTCGCCCATGCCCGGGGTCATGCTCTTGTAGGCCACCAGGTCGGCCAGGCGCAGCGGATCGGCCGAGAAGCGCCGTATCGAGACGACGGCGCCGTCGATCGCCAGCGGTGGGACGATCGCGTTCACGCGCGAGCCGTCGGGCAGGCGCGCATCGACCATGGGACAGGACTCGTCGATGCGGCGCCCGACCCTCGAGACGATCTTGTCGATGATCTTCATCAGGTGCGCCTCGTCGGCGAAGCGCACCTCGGTCAGTTCGAGCTTGCCGCGCCGCTCGACATACACCTGGCTATGCGTGTTGACCAGGATGTCGGACACCGAAGGGTCCTCGAGCAGCTGTTCGAGCGGGCCGAAACCGAGCATCTCGTTCTGGATGTCGCGCACCAGGCTGGCGCGTTCCACCTCGTTGATCGGCACGACCTCTTCGTCGAGCATCAGCTCGACCATCAGTTTGAGTTCGTCGCGGATCTGCTCCTGCGTCAGCTGTTGCAGGCTTTCCAGGTCGACCCGGTCGAGCAGGCCCTGGTGGATGCGGTGCTTGAGCTGCATGTAGCCGGCGCTCTGCACGGCGCGCGGGCTGGGCTTGGCAAGGCCGCGGCCGGCGGCGCCGGCCAGGCGGTCGCGCAGGGTCAGGATTTCTGCATCCATGCCTGTTTCTCCTCAAATACCGGTTGCTTGATGGCGGGGACGGGGTGCAGGGCGGGCGCAGCCGGCACAGGAGGCTGCAGGGCTGCGGCTGCTGTCCCGGCCGCCTGTTGTTTCGAAGCCTTCTTCAGCAGGCGCGCCAGCCAGCTTGCGGGCGCCGGTGCCGCATCCCCGGCCAGGTCGCGCGCCAGGCCCGTCAGTGCCTTCGCGACCGGGTTCTTCGCCGACAGCTTGAGCACGGGAATGCCCTGGTTGACAGAAGCCGCGGCGGCCTCGTAATGATTCGGCACCAGGCGCCAGATCGGCGTGCCGCAGGCCGCCTCCAGGTCCTGCAGCTTGACGTGGGCGTTCTTCTGGTGCCGGTTGACGATGACCTGCACCTTGGCTGGTGGATACCCGAGCGAGCGGAAGACTTCCAGCAGGCGCTTGCCGTCGCGTACATAGGGCAGGGTGGTCTGCAGTACCGGAAAAATCGTGTCGGCCAGGTCGAGGGCGCGCACGCCGACCGGGTCGAGGCTGCGGCCGACATCGAGGATCACGAAATCGTAATGGCGGCGCGCCAGGGCCAGCAGCGTATCGATGTGGGCCGGACGGATGTCGCCCGCGTGCACCGGATCGTCGGGTGCGGCCAGCAGCGAGAAGGTGGAGGTGACCGGCATCATGCTCGAGGCCAGCAGCGAGGCGTCCAGGCGGTGGATCTGCAAGGCCACGTCAGTCAGGGTGGCCTGGGGCTTCTGGTCGGCCACGAACAGCGAGGCGTCGCCGAACTGCAGGTTGAGGTCGATCAGGGCCACGCGCTGCCCGCACTCGGTCGCCAGGGCGTAGGCGATATTGGTCGCGAGGAAGGTCGCGCCGCTGCCGCCCTTGCATGACACGAAAGCCAGCACCTTGCCGTTGACGTGCTCGTGCTGGGCGAGCTTCTCGCGCACCCGCGCCAGCGCCGGGAACAGGGCGGCAGCCGACACCGGCGCCGGCAGCACCTCGCGCACGCCGGCGCGCATGGCTTCCACCATGAATTCCACGGTGTGTTCGGCCGACAGCACCATGATCGTCATGCGCGGATGGGCGATGCCGAGGGCTTCGAGCCGGGCCAGCTCCCCGCCCTGCGGCTGGTCCAGCAGCAGGAGGTCGGGCATGGCCGTGCCGGCGGTACTGGTGAACCTCTCGAGCGAGCCGGCCGAGAGGTTGAGCTCGTCGCCGGGGCTGCGCTCGCGCACCAGCCTGGCGATCTCGAGCAGGTGTTTTTCGTTGCGTGATACGGCGGCGATTTTCACGATGACTCCTTTGCGTTACATGGCTGCATTGGATGCAGCAAAACGGTTACATGCACACCGGGTTGGCAACCTCGAGCCCGTCTTTGCCCGGAAAAATGCTGCGCATGCTCTCCCGGGGCAGGGTGGTGCTGAAAGGCTGGAAATTGAAAACGTTTTTGTTCCCGGTTCCAAGGAAGCCGGGTATGTAAGTCGGGACATACAAGGGCTTGACCGATACCCGCACGTGCGTACAGCTCGTGCTGGTGCAACTGCCGGGTTCGTAAGCGACATCGATATTGGCGGCGTCGATGACGGGGAACAAAGCGTGCATGCGCTCCTTGATCGTGCTGTCGTCGAGGTCGCAGACGACGGCCAGGCGGGCGCCCAGCCGGGTCACCTCGGTTGCCGCGTTCCAGAAGAAAACCACCCGCCCCAGTTCGATCGTGGCGAACAGCAGGGGGAACAGGATGAACAGGGCGACCAGGGCGAATTCGACGGCTGTCGCGCCACGCTGGACCCGGAGGTGGGGATAGGCGCGCTTTTTCATAGCACCTGCACCATGGTGGCATGGATAGTGGAGAAGCGCACGCTGGGAATGAAGTTCGGCACCATGCTCTGGAAGGTAAAGCCGTTGACTTCGACGCGCACCAAGTTGAGCGTGCCGCGACCAGTCGACTGCAGGTTGTAGCTGGCGGGATGCGAGATGCGGTCATACACGTTGACGTAGCTCGACGACATGCCTGGCACCAGCGGTTGCCTGTCCCCGCACGCGGTCCTGCCGCACACCACCAGGGCGCGGGCCTCGTCGGCGCGCCCGGCATCGCCCGGGGCGTATTGCGACAAATGGCGCGCTCCGTCGCGGACCGCCTTGGCCAGGGTGTTGTACTGGTAAACGGCGCGCCCGAGTTCCGTGATCCCGAAGGCCAGCAGGAGGAGCGGGGGCAGCAGCAGCGCCATCTCGATGGCGGCAACACCCGATTGCTTGTGCATGATCCGCATGTCCGCTCCTATTGCACCAGGGTGGGCACGAGTGGACCGGTGGTGCCGCCCGCCACGCCCGCGCTGCGGCAGGGGCTGGCCGCCGACGAGGCCGAGCCGCGCCACTCCAGATAGAGATCGCCCGAGGCCCCGTTCGACATCGGGTTGAGCATCAGCACGCAACCCATGCTCAGGATCTTGACGCTGGCCGGGGACTTGTTGCATTCGAGCAGGGGCACCGGAACAAGGCGGCGGTCGGCACCATAGGCAAGGTGCTCAGCCTGCGACAAGGGGTTGCCGTTGACGTTGCCCGCTGCGCCATTGGGTGCGTAGTTCTTGGTATCGAAAGGGGTATGCGCAGCCTGCTGGGCTCGGTAGTCGGTATAAGCGGATTGGCCGACGTTGATGACTGCGGGCGCTTTGCTGGGATACGCATGGCCGGTTTTGTCGGGAGCGACCTGGGAGGGAGCCGGCGCCCCAGCGCCGTTGGGATAGATGCCGAAGCGCGTGTTCCAGGCGCTCTTTGCGCCTTGCTTGACCCCTTCCTCGCGCACGTCGTCGCCGACCCGGATATTGCACACCGAGCTGTTGCCCAGCAACTGGTCGCGCACCTCGCTGGCGCCGCCGGCGCTGGGGGTAAAGTCGACCCAACGGAAATTGCCTTCCAGGTTGGACTCGTCATTGTTCGCGCCATTGAATTTGCCGACAATCCATTCCCCGACGGCGTAGCCGTAGCTGGGCGCCGCGGCGCCGGGCTTGGCGCAGACGCCGATGGGCGAAGCGTTGCAGGCGGTTTGTCCCGGCGCGAGGGTGGCCACGGCTGCGGCCTCGACGGTAGTTGGCGCAACCTTCTCGCGCACCTGCATCAGCCAGGTATCGATGGGCGCCGAGCGTGCGATGCAGCGTACGAATTTCGAATTCGGATCGGCGCCGGCGTCGCGCGCCAAATAGGCCTCGTTCGGGCCGATCTGCGTATGGAAGCGGACGTCGCCCGCAGCGATCGCGACGGGGTTGTCCTGGAAGTCGCTGACGTTGCGCGCAGCAACGAAGGTGCCGGCCGCCTCGGCGTCGGCAAGGAAGGATGCAGGGCAGCCGGCGCCCGCCGGGTCGCAGGTAAGCTGCCCGGCTGCGGCGAGCGCGCAGGCGTCCGCCGCATTCTGCAGCTCGGTCTTGTTGACGAACAGGTGGCCGAGGTCGAGCACGACGCCGCCCACGGCAAACAGCGTTGCGATCGCCAGCGCGACGATGATCGCGACGCCGCCCTGCTGGCGCGCGGGCAGCCGGCGGGGGGGCGGGGGAGCAAGGAGGACGTTGGCCATGGCGGTCACCTCAGCGCCCCCCCCCGACGCCGATCGTGAAGACGTTCGGCTGCGGCTGGGGGGCACGGAAGGATTTCTGGTAGGCGTCGTGGGCGCTCTTCGCTTCCTGGCCACCCATGCCGTCCACGGTCTGGTGCTTCGCGCCGGCTGTCGGGTCCAGCACCTGCTGGGCCATGGCCAGGCTGACGCTGGCGCCGAAAGGAAGGGCGGGAGGCTGGCTGACGCAGCCGGCGCAGGACAGCGCCAGGCAGCACAGGCTGGCGCGCAATACGGGATGCAGTTGCATGGTCGGCTCCTATTTCAGGTCGAATCCGGTCGGCGCCGGGGCGGAAGCGGTGCGCGCGGGTTCGGTCGGCGCCTGGCCCTGGTGTTTCCCGCCAAGGAAAAACTCGCTGCGCGTCGGTTCCACGTAGCCGTCGGTCGGCAGCTTGTAATCGGCCGGCAGCGGCTTGACCAGGTGCGGCGTGATGATGAAGACCAGCTCCGAGCGGTCGGTCTGGAAATCGCTGCTGCGGAACAAGGGACCCAGCACCGGCAGTTCGCCCAGCACGGGGAAGGCCTTGACGTTGGTGGTCACGTTGTTCTTGATCAGGCCGCCGATGGCGAAGCTCTGGCCGTCCATCAGCTGCACCGTCGTGGTGGCGCGCCGCGTCGTGAACGAGGGCAGGATGGCCGTCGTATTGACCCCGGTGGCGGTGATGCCGACGCCTTCGCGGTTCAGGTCCGATACTTCCGGCGCGACCTTCAGGTTGATGCGTCCGCCCGCCAGCACCGTCGGCGTGAATTTCACGGCCACGCCGAATTCCTTCTCTTCCAGGGTAATCATCGGGATGCCGTTGTTGTTGGTCTGGGCAACCGGGATGAAGATCTTGCCGCCTGCCAGGAAGCTCGCCTCCTGGCCGCTGATGGCCATCACGGTCGGCTCGGCGAGCACCTTGATCAGGCCGTCGCGCTTTTGCGCATCGATGCTCAGGAAATTGCCGTTCTTGTTGTTGAAAGCATCCAGCAAGCTCGGATTGCTCGAGAGCAGGTTGGACAGGAAGCTGTACGTCCAGCTGCCATTGGTGCGGCTGGCGCCGATGCTGACCCCGAGCTGGTCGACCAGGGTCTTGGAAATCTCGGCGACGCGCACCTCCAGCATCACCTGCTGGGGCGCCGCAACCGTGGTCATGTTGATGACCTTGACGGTGTTCGCGCCGCCGGCGTCGCCCCCAGCGGCCGCGCCCGCGCCGCCGGCTGCGCCGCCCGCCGCACCGCCGCGCCCGCGCTGTACGTAGGCATTCGCCAGGGCCATCATCTGGTCCAGCCTGCTCACGTCCGACACCGTGCCCGACAGCACCAGGGTGTCGGCCGCGGCCGTGATCCTGACGTCCTTTTCCTCGGCCAGCAGCTGCTCGAAGCGCGCGGAAAGTCCGCTGGTGTCGAGGTCCACCGCGATGTCGATGATGGTCGCCTCGTTGGCCTTGTTCCACAGGATGAGGTTGGTGCTGCCGACCGACTTGCCAAGCATGTACAGCTCGCTCGGGTTGAGCAGGATGACGTCGGCCACGCGGGCGTCGCCGACCGACATGCGTGCCGCCGGGAAGGGAAGGCGCATCAGGGTCGATTTGCCTTCCGAGAGGGTGACCTTGGGCGCCAGCGTGCTTGCCCTGCCGGTGGATGAAGCGGGTGCCGCCTGTACGGTGCGGGTGGCCGGCTGCGCGGCCGCCGTCTCCGCCGAGGCCGGGCCGGGGCTGGCGGCCAGCATGGCCGCGATCGCCAGCGCCCTGCGGCCGGCCTGGATTCCCGTGTGTGTGCAGTGCAGTCGCATGGTCGCCGCCTTTTTAGAATTGTTGGGTGCTGCGTTCGAGTCCCTTGATGACGTCGACCTGGTGGCGCGGTTCGCGCACCAGCGTCACCTTGCGCACCGGCGCGCGCTGCGGCGCGGCCGGGCGGGCCAGGCCGAGCAGGACGTTCTTGGTGGCGCCGCCGGTGTTCACCGGATCGGGATCGATCTGGTTGCGCAGCACCAGCGACAGGGTGCCGACGCTGCGCGCCAGGTCGAGCTTTTCGGCCTGGTCCGGCGACAGCTCGAGCGTCACCGCGTTGACCACCTTCGGTTTGGTGTCGTCCCGGTTCGGGTCCTGGGCGATCGCGAGCACCAGGATGCGTTCGAGGACGATCTTCGAGATCGAGGCGTCGCCGTTGCTGGTATTGCCGCGCGTTTCGCCCTGGGTGTTCACCAGCACGTCGACGAAATTGCCGGGCAGGGTGAAGCCGGCCACGCCGACCACGTCGTTCACGCGCACGGTCATCGCGCGCTTGCCGCTGGCGACCACGGCCGAGAGTCCGCCCTGGGTGCCGGGTGGCGCGAGCTTGGCTTCCATGATCGGCTCGCCGCGCTGCAGGGTCGAGCGCGCGACCCGGCCCGCCAGCGCTTTCGGATCGGAAAATGCGCCGGGCGGCTGGGCGCCGGCCGGCCAGTCCACCATGCGGATCATTTCCGGCGCCAGGCGCGCGCCCAGGCTGACATCGACCATCGCCACCGCGACCTTGGATGTGTTGTTCGCGGCCCGCCCGTTGATCCAGCTGACGGCGGCAAAGACGGCGCCCAGCGCGAGCAGCAGGGCGATCACCAGCATGAGGATTCCGCGTGTGTTTTTCATGTCAGTCACCTTCGGAGGTTAAGGCCGCCGCGGGAACCTGGTGGCCGGTAAAGAAGTTGTTCCATGCCCAGTCCAGGGTCTCCGGAGTGAGCGCCGGCGCCACGCCCTCGTAGGCGGCGCGGTCGCGTACCTGCGAGAGCAGGTCGCGCGGGTAGCAGGCCAGCAGGGGGCGGCCTTCGCGCTGGTGGCGTTCGCGTACCAGCCAGTCGAAGGCGTCCTCGTTCCAGCCGATGCCCATGCCCGCGCACGCGGCCTCGAAGATGCTTCGGTAGTCGGCCATCCGCAGCGGCCCGATGTGGACCTTGTAGCCGATGCGGCGCAGGAAGGCGCCGTCGCCCAGTCCTTCCGGCGGCAGGTTCGAGGAAAAGATGACGATGACGTCGAAGGGCACCTCGAACTTGTAGCCCGTGTGCAGGCTGAGGAAGTCGACGCGCCGGTCCATCGGCACGATCCAGCGGTTCAGCAGGTCTTCCGGCGAGCAGCGCTGGCGCCCCAGGTCGTCGATGATGAAGATGCCGTTGTTGGCCTTCAGGTGGGGCGGCGCCTGGTAGTAGCGGGTAGTGTGGTCGAACTTCAGGTCCAGCATGTCGAGCGAGAGCTCGCCGCCGGTCAGCACGGCCGGACGCCGGCAGCGTACCCAGCGCGCGTCGCCTTGCGCGCGCCGGAAGGGCGAATCGCCGGCCTCGTCGGGCGCGCCGGCCTGGTGCACCACCGGGTCGTACACCTGCACCACTTCGCCGCCGACATAAATAGCGTGCGGCACCGCGATCTCGCCGCGCAGCAGTTCAGCCAGGCGTTCGGCGAGGAAGGTCTTGCCGCTGCCGGCCGGGCCGTGGATGAACATCGCGCGCCCGGAATTCATGGCCGCGCCGAGCTGGTCGAGGATGCCTGGGCCGACCACGATCTTCTCGAAATTGGCCTGCACGGCGGCGCGGGCGATGCGCATGGTGATGACGCTGCGTGCGGCTACCTGGGCGCTGTAGCTTTCCAGCGTGACGGGCGCCGGGCCGGCATAGGCGCAGCGCGCCAGGAACTCGGCGCCGCGCGCGCGGCCCAGGTCGGACAGGCGGTAGCAGACGTCGGCATCGGTGCCGGTGGCGCCGCCGGCGCGCGTGACCTCGCACAGCTTTTCGGCGCGCAGGTAGATGATGACGGGGTCGATCACGCCGACGCTGAGCTTCATCCGTCCGGCCAGTTCGGTCATGCGCAGCAGGCCGCTGAGGAACAGGTGCTTGATCGCGAGTTCGACCAGGAACAGGAAGGGCAGCCCGGTGTCGGCCACTGTGCGCGGGGCGGGGGGCAACACGGCGTGGACTGCGCGCGGGGCGTCCGGGTGCGCGGCGGCGTCGGGAATGAAGGCGCGGGTGTCCATGATGGCGATGCGTTTAGTAGCGCAAGAAAGTCAGCTGAGCCAGGGTGCCGGCGGTAATCGCCACGGCGTAGGGCATGCTGCCGACCGAGGAGGCGGGACTGGCCGGGCCGGTTGGACCGCGCGTCACGTGCCGGAAGTGGTACTGCACAAGCATGCCGCGCAGATTGGCGAGCAGTTGCGGCAGCATCCGCTTGCCTGTGGCCATGGCGAGGGCCAGGATGCCCCCCGCAGCCATACTTGCGAGTACGGCGCCGAGGACACCGCTCATGCCGAGGAAGGCGCCGATCATGCCCATCAGCTTAACGTCGCCGGCACCCATCAGTCGCAGTACATATAAAGGAATTAACGAAGCCATGCCGACGACCAAACCCGATAGCGTAAAACTTAGGCCTTCGCCTTGCGGCCACATGCTGTGGAACGCGATGGCGCCTAACGTTCCGGAAGCAACTAGCCAGTTAGGAATGCGGCGTTCACGCACGTCGATTGCTGTCGCAAGTAGCAAGAGAGCACACAGAACTAAAAGCTGTAGCGGCAAGGTATATATTCCGAATAAACTAAGCTGACCTTCGGTGATCTGCATGAAGTTCTTCATAGCGCACGTTTAATTAATTTTCAGCCCCACCCTATAGGTGGGGCTGAAGGCACGTTAGGTTCCGTCACCCACTGCGCTCCGCAGCCCTTCACTGACCGCCGCGAACACCCGGTTTAAGTCTCCGCCTACCTGCGTTACGAGAGCAATAATCGCAACTGCAATTAGCGCCGCGATCAGCCCGTATTCAATTGCCGTCACACCATCTTCTTCTTGCATGAAGTTCTTGATCATTTCCATGATGCTTGCTCCCAGGTAGTCAGTAGTTTGGATAAAGATTACAAAGCTCAGCGCCTTGCCGGAACGCCGTGCCAGTGCTACAGCAACGTGACGATCACGAGGATGCAGACCACTGCCACGAGGGCCCAGACCAGCGCATGTTCGTATGCCGAACTGCCGGTCCCGGCCTGGATGAAATCGGTGAGCGCGGGCGACAGGTTGTGGAGGAAGTTCATGTTTGCCATGTCCAGTCTGTCGCATTTACTCGGGACTTCATTCAGGCTGCGACCTCAGCGCTGATGTATCCACTGTAGGTGTTCTCCGACAGCCGCGCATCGCACAACTGCCCTTTCATGCAGAGTGCATTTGCGCTGTTCTGGGCAAAAAAAACCGTGACAAATGTCACGGCCGATGTAGGACAAATGCGGACAGCCTACCTGGCCGCGCGCGACGCCTGGTGGCGGGTCGCGTAGACATACAGCTCGAGGCGGTTGGCGACGCCGAGCTTCTTGTAGATGGTGACGAGGTAGTTGCGCAGCGTGTGCTCGGAGATGAACAGGCTCTCGGCCAGCGCCTTGTTGGTCTTGCCGCTGGCGGCGACGATGGCGTCGAGGATCTTGCGTTCCTTCGGGGTGAGGGCGTCCAGTTTTTGCTGGTGCGGATCGGGCTTGGGCGGCGTACGCGCGCGGGTCAGCTCGCCGAAGATGCGGGTCATCATGTCCTGCCCGATCCACATCTCGCCCTCGTACACCTTTTCGATCGCGCGCAGCACCACCTCGGCCGGCGCATCCTTGCGCAGCACGCCGCGCGCGCCGGCCAGGATGGCGCGGTCGAGCGTGGCCTGGTCGCGCATGCCGGTGAAGACGAGCGCGCGCGACACCCCGCTCACGAGCAGGGCCGGCAGGAAGTCGAGCGAGCATTCCCCGTCAAGGTCGATGTCGAGCAGGATGATGTCGGGCCCATGTGCGGCCGCCTGGGCCAGCGCCTCTTCGCGGGTGGTCGCGGTGGCCACCACCTTCATGCCGCTGCGCTCGCTGCCGATGAGGCGTTCGAGGCCCCACAGCATGGTCTTGTGGTCGTCGACGATCAGGACGGTGATGGGGGTGGGGGACAGGAGGGTCATCGTCGGCTTACACCGGGATATCGACATGGACGGACGTGGCGCCGTCGCCGCCGCCGACGTAGGCGAAACCGCCGAGGGCCGCGGCGCGCTCGGCGATCGAGCGCGGCACGAACCCGGGCGGCGGGCCGGACGGGCATTCGTTCTCGATCCGGATGTGCAGCCAGCCGCCGCTGCGGCGCAGGTGGACCGCGCCGCGGGTCGCATCGGTGTGGCGCCGGATGTTGCTCATGCCTTCGCAAACAAGCTGGAAGACCTCGGCGCCGAGGCGGTCGTTGATGTCGAGCGCATCATGGCCGACGAGGTCGATATCGAGGTTGTAGCAAGCCTTGAACTCGGCAGCCTGCGAGCGCAGCGCGGCCTGGAAGACGGGCTCGCCCGGGGGCGCCGCCGCCGTGACGACCTGCGCGAAATGGCGCAGGTCGCGGACGAAGTTGTCCGCCATCGCCGCCACCTGGCGCAGCTCGGCGGCGATCGGGCTGTCGTCCGACTTGCGCGCCAGCGCCTGCAGCGCATGCGACAGGCCGATATACGGCTGCAGCGTGGTGTCGTGCAGGTCGTTCGAGAATTTCTGGCGTTCGCGCCGCCCGGCATCCGAGGCCATGCGGTCGAGCAGCTCGATGTTTTCGATCACCGGGAAAGCCTGCGCCGCCACCTGCGCAAGGAAGGCCGCGTCTTCGCGGGTCAGGTCGCGCCGCGCCGATGCGACGAAGATCCGTCCCTCGCCACGGCGTAAGGGTACGGGAGCGGAGATAATGCTGCGGGCGCCGAGCAGGTCGGCCAGTTCGCTGCCGTGGCCGTCGCGGGCGTGGCGCCACCTGCCCGTGCCTTCTTCGCGAACCTGCAAGCCGGCGGTCCAGGGGGCGCAGGCCAGCAGCGCGCCGGTATAGACGGCGCACTGGCGCGCGGGAACCGATGCCAGCACGGCAGTGAGCTGCTCGTCGAGCAGGCAGTCGCCGCGCTGCGATGCGGCCGGAGTGGCGCTGGCCGAGCGCAGGCGCCACGCGCCCGTTTCGCCGTCGCGGATGAGCACCAGGCAAGTGCCGGCGCTGAAGAAGCGGCGCGTCTGCTCGAGCACGGAGGAAATCGTATGGTCGACTCCGAACCGGGGATTGGACAGGCGGCTGACGTCGCGCAAGAGAGCGATCCGGCGTTTGCCGTTCAACAGCGCCTCGCCCCAGTGCGACATCATCAGGCCCAGCCCGATCAGGAAGGCGGTGCGCAGCAACGCGTTGGCCAGGTCGGCCTGGCCGCTCAGCCCCAGTGCCGACAGGACGAGCAGGGCGGCGCCGGCGAGCGTCATGCGCGCGCCTTCGTCATGCCCCCACAGCAGGGCTGCGGTGGCGACGGGAAAGAACAGCAGGAAGAAAAAACCGCTCAGCGGCCCGGTGCTGGCCAGCAGCAGGCCGAACCAGAGCATGTCGAGCCAGTGCGCCAGCCGGGTCCGTTGAACCGGCTGCCAGCGCTTGCGCAGCATGAGCATCAGGATGGCCTGCGCCGCGTAGGCATACAGGATGAGCATGGCCCACGCGTGCCGCGCGGCCGCCTCGCCCGGATCGATGGCGGCGGTCAGCAGCGTTGCCATCGCAAGGACGACGCGCATCCTTGCCGTCAATGTCAGTTCATCGGCGTCCGGATAGCCGGGCGCCGCGTCGCGGTATGCGTTGTCCACTCAGTCTCCGCACAGTGGATCGGCAAACCTGCCGCCCGTGGGCGACAGGTTCGATTCGCTTGCCTGCTTCAGTGGCGTATGCAGCGACATGGCCGAGATGTCGCGCATCCCTGTTGTTAGTGATTCTGGTAACGACATTTCGCGTAAATATGCATGAAGCATTGTGATCAAAATTACACCAAGGATCAATATATTTTTGGCAATATTTTTATCGGAAAACTAAAAAGCGACACTTCCGGTTACACGAGAAGTCCGCAGGTTTGCGAAAAAGGCTAGACGAGAAAGCACCGCCTGTTGCCGCGCTTGCCATTTTATTGAGCAAAAAAACGACATTGCTCGACAATTCATGAAATCCGGTTGTTTTGCGGAAATCTCGGCACTAGACTCTGTTCAGTAACTGAAAAGGGCAAACTCCGCGAAAGCGGAGGACGCAAAGTCAACGGTCTAATGAGCCAGCCGGCTCGATGACGGCAGGACTGCCAGGCGTTCTTCCACCCGCACAAACTCGCGTTTGTGTGGGTCGGCCGGCCAGCAATCCTGCGATTACCACTATTACAGGATTGACAGCCATGCACAGCGTTTCCACCGCTTTCTCTCTCCGCAATACCACGGCACTCGTCCTGGCCGCCCTGGCGTTCGCCGGCACGGCCCACGCGGCGCCGCAGGGCGAGTTTGCCCGCGGCCGCGTGCTGATCGAAGCGCGCGCCGGCCTCTCGGATGCCGAACTCGATAAGCTCGTCAAGGCCCATGGCGGCAAGCGCCGCAAGCTCGGGCAGAGCCGCATGCATGTCGTCGACCTGCCGCCGGGACTGTCGGAAGAGGAGGCCGTCGCCAGGCTGTCGCGCCGTCCGGAACTGAAATTCGCCGAACTCGACCGCAAGGTCACGACCGCCATGGCCGTCAACGACCCGTACATCGGCAGCGCCTGGCACCTCGGCAAGATCGGCGCACCGGCCGCTTGGGACAGCACCCAGGGCAGCGGCGTCACCATCGCCATCCTCGATACGGGCGTCAACGCCGCCCACCCGGACCTGAAGGACCGTCTCGTTCCGGGCTATAACGTCTATAACAACAACACCGATACCAGCGACCTCTGCGGCCATGGCACGGCGGTGGCCGGCACAGCCGCGGCGAGCACGAACAATGCGCTGGGCGTGGCGGGCGTCGCCGGCGCGGCCAGGATCATGCCCGTGCGTATCGCCTACAAGGATGCGAGCGGCGGCTGCCCCGCGTACTTCAGCACCATCGCCAGCGGCATTACCTGGGCCGCGGACAATGGCGCGCGCATCGCCAACGTCAGCTATGTCGGCATCGCCGGCAGCTCGGCCGTCAAGAGCGCCGCCCGCTACATGAAGGGCAAGGGCGGCCTGGTATTCATCTCGGCCGGCAACAACAACATCGACGAGAACGTGGCGCCGGACACGGCCTTCATCATCGTCTCCTCGACCGACAGCTACGACCGCAAGTCGAGCTTCTCCAGCTGGGGCAGTTTCGTCTCGCTGGCCGCGCCCGGCACCGGCATCTGGACGACCAACAACACCCTCGGCTATTCGTCCTGGAACGGCACCTCGTTCGCCAGCCCGGTGAGCGCCGGCGTGGCCGGCCTGATGATGGCGGCGCGTCCCGACCTGAACGCGGACCAGGTGGAGGCGCTGCTGTTCCAGACCGCGCTCGACCTCGGCACGGCAGGGCGCGACCCTGTCTTCGGTTATGGCCGCGTGAACGCCGCTGCGGCGGTCAGCGCTGCCCAGGCCTACGCGAACACGGTCGACACCAGCGCGCCGCTGGCATCGATCGCCGCGCCCCTGGGCAGCAGCACGGTGTCCGGTTCGGTGCCGGTGAGCGTGAATGCTTCCGACAATGTCGGCGTGGCGCGCGTGGACCTGAAGGTGAACGGCACGGTCGTCGCCACCGACAGCGCCGCGCCGTACAGCTTCAGCTGGAACTCGACGGGCGTGGCAAACGGCATGGCATCACTGGTGGCGGTGGCTATTGACGCGGCCGGGAATGCGGGCGCGTCCGGCGCGGTGGCGGTCAACGTCGCCAACACTACCGCGCCGGTGACGGTCGCCGATACGATTGCCCCTAGCGTCACGATCAACAACCCGGTGGCCGGCGCAGTCAGCGGCACGGTAGCGGTCAGTGTCAGCGCCACCGACAACGCCGGCGCGGCGGGCATCCGCACCAGCCTCGCGATCGACGGCAAGGCAGTGGCGAGCGGGCAGGGCGGTTCGCTCTCGTACAGCTGGAACAGCCGCAAGGTAGCGAAAGGCACCCATACCATTGCCGTCACCGCGCGCGATGCGGCCGGCAATGCGGCCAGCAAGTCGGTCAGCGTGACGGTGCGCTGAACGAAAATAAGCGGCCAATAGCAGGTCCCCAAAAACAAATGGCGCCCGCGTGAACTGACCCCCAAAAGTTGGACACAACTTTTGGGGGTTTTTCATGACGAAGTACGACGAGCGTTTCAAGCTCGAAGTGGTTCAGGAGTATCTGTCGGGAACTGCGGGCCATAAGCGTGTGGCGGC